>JALOLM010000364.1 GCA_025455985.1 Candidatus Nanopelagicales bacterium
GCGGATGCGGACACTGTGTCGCGACTCACGGCCCAACTGGCCGCCATCCCCCGACGTGGCGGTTGCGCACTGCCCGACGGTGCGGTGCGCATGGCCCAGAGCGCGATGCAGGTGTTCACCGACGAAGTGTCAACCCACTTGAGCGGCAACTGCTCGGCGCCGCAGCCCCCGACTGGTGTGTGGACGCCCATCCCGGCCACTCACCCGCACCCGGTTACCGCGAAGGGACGGCATTTCCAGTGATACTCCACCTCGATCCAACCCACTGCGATGGCTTCGGAATCTGCGCCCAGATCCTGCCCGAAGTCATCACGCTCGATGAGTGGGGCTTCCCGGTTCTCGGCGAGGCTCACCCTGGGCCCAGTGGGTTCGAAAGCGACAGGCGCGCTGTGGAAGTACCTCCCGCACTTGCGCAGTTGGCGCATCGCGCGGTCATCTCCTGCCCGAGACTCGCCCTGCATCTGGACGAATAGCGCCGCTAGCGTTTCGGCCATGGATGCAACAACGGACAGGAAGTCTTGATGCCATGACGCCGACTTCCCTCAATCCGCCCACCGAGGGCGGCGGCCTGATCGGTTTCGTCCTGTCCACCATCGATTCCCTCGGTGAGATCGGCGTCGGCGCACTGATTCTGCTGGAGTCGCTGGTCCCGCCGATCCCCAGCGAAGTGGTGCTCCCCGCCGCCGGCGCTCTGATCTACTTCGGTGACCTATCGGGGCCTTTGACGATGTTCTGGGCCACGCTCGGTTCAGTCGTCGGTGCATTGATCCTGTACGCAGCGGGCCGCGCGTTCGGCGAAGAACGCACCAAGAAGGTGATGCTCGCCGTCCCGCTCATCGACGCCGACGATGTCGATCGCGCCGATGCGTGGTTCAGCAGGCACGGCGAGAAAGCTGTCCTGATCGGGCGGTTGATCCCCGGCGTGCGCAGCCTGGTCTCCTTGCCCGCCGGAGCGGCGGGGATGCCCCTCGGGCGGTTCGTACTCCTGACGACTGTGGGCTCGGCTATCTGGAACCTCCTGCTGATCGGCGGTGGGTGGCTGCTCGGCACCCAGTACCACCTGATCGAGGCTCACATCGACACGGCCAACAACATCATCTACATCCTCATCGGCGCTTCCCTTGCGGTGTTCGTCATGCGCCGACTGCACCGCAACCGAACCTCTGAGTGAGGCCATGCTGGATTCCGGCGATTCAATTGCCGGAAATCACCAACCGTCAAGGAACCGCCGGCACCGCCGCACCCACGGTCAGAGCCCGCAGACACAATCCCTCACCGCGGATGACAAGACTCGGTGCGACCGCCGGGCCTGTGAAGTAGACAGTGTGTTCACCGCCGCGCACCGGGACCTCGATGGATTCGCCCTCGAAGTCCACCCACGCCGACTGATCGGTGTCCGACCGGTAGGTCATGGCGAACGTCGGCCAGTTCGGATCGCGGGTTTCCGGCATCGCCAGCGAGGTCGGACCGACGATCGCTTCACACGGGCTGCGCAGATCGACGTCGACTCCTTCGACGGACAGCGGCACGCGGTCACCGGCGTCGTTGAGCATCTCCGGTTGCTCGCCAGCGCGCACCCAGTTCCCCGCCACACCCGCGAACGCCAGTGTGTTCGCCGCGGTGTCGAAGGGAGGTTGGTAAGAGAAGACCCCGAACACGTTCCGAGGAGACGCAGTGTTCAACGTGGTTTGCTGCAGGGATATCGCTGCCTGGGTCAGATAGCCGCGACTTGGTGCGGCAGGCACCACATCGGCATAACCCACCGCCGAAACCGTCGCGCTGGCCAGCAGCAGCAACGCGATCACAGCCAGTGGCACCACGTGCAGCACAGGCGACTCACTGTCCGCCTCGGACCGGCCTGGTAGATAGCCGATCGCCAGCGTCACGGCAAGCAGGCCGAGACTCCCCAGGTAGTAGTACGGGTTCAGGAGCACGGCCGGGCCGAACGCCGCGAGGCGTGCTGCGGACAGCGCCCCGACCGTCAGCAAGAGCATTGCCACCACAGGCCACCACGCGCGCACGCCGGACCTCCTGCCCCGCACGATGACCAGCCAACCGATCGCTGCCACCATCAGCGACAACCACAGGCCGACCGCGTTGCGCGGCGCCATGGCCGCCTCCCAGACCCACGTGCCCGCCAGAACCATGGACGGCAAGATCTTCCACCAAACCGTCACCAGACCCTCGATCAGCAGGTCCACACCGGCGCGTTGTTGCGGAAGGGTCTGGGAGTAGTCCGCCAGCGCGAAGTACACGGCCAGGTACACCGCCGCCATGGCAATCAGCAGCAACCACAAGGTGCGCTGGGTGTGCCACGCGCGGCGTACGGACGCCACCAGTCCCCCACGTGTGAACCAAGCAGCCTCCACCACGAACAGCATCGGGCCGATGAGCAATGCCGTCTCCAGAGCCAACAGCCCGAGAGCTACGACCGCCACCACCCACAATCGCCAGTGGCGCGGCCCCATCCCGAGCCGTCCGCGCACATACACGTACAACGCGGCAGCGGTGGCGGCCCACAACGGTGTCATGTAGACGCTGGGCGACGGCCACATGACCGCAGCCAGGGCCGACGGCGCCCAGGCGGCCACCGCGAAGGGCAATAGGGCCGGCAACTGCGGGCGGACGACCAGCCGGATGGTCAACCACGTGAACAGCCAGGCGATCACCACGAAGGTGATCCCCACCGAGAGCAGTGGCCACCACGGGGTCGCACCGAACATGGCTCGCGACGACCAGAACGCCGACAGCCCCAACGGCATCAGATGACTGCCGTAGGGCTTGAACACATCGAGGACAGAGAAGCCAGGCTCGTTGATGATCGACAGGATTACCCAGTCGTCGCCTCGCAGGAACGACACTCGCCCCACGGCCAGGATCATGGCCAGGCCGATCGCGCCCACCACCAGCGCCCCGGCATCCACACGCCGCCAGGTGCTGGCCACTGCGGCTGGCGCCTCAACGGAGACGGGATTCACCACGGTGGGCAGGTTATCGGCACATGGCGCAGCGACCCAAGGCAGCGTAGCGTTGCGGCGTGGCCCGATTCTTCGACGTGCATCCGGTGAACCCTCAGCAACGCCTGGTCAACCAGGTGGTGCAGCTCATCCAGCAGGA
>JALOLM010000365.1 GCA_025455985.1 Candidatus Nanopelagicales bacterium
GTAGCGCTTGCCCATCTCCTTCTGGTCATGGGCGATCCACTGCTGCATCTCGTCGCGCGAGGGCATCGGAACCGCGCCGGTGATCAGGTCGCCCACCCACTGCGACTGGTACTCGGTCAGCGGGATGCCCGAGCCAACGGTCTGGATGAACCCGATGAAGTACAGGCCCGGCAGGTCCGGCGGCACGACGCGCAGGTATAGCGGCATCTTGTTGTGCTCGGCGGAGTAGACACCTTTGAGGAAGGGCAGATCGATGTTGTAGCCGGTTGCGTAGACCACCAGATCGACCTCTTCGGTCGAGCCGTCCACGAACTCGACCTTGTCGCCGTCGAAACGTTGGATGTCCGGCTTCATCGTGATGTCGCCGTGGCCGACGCGGTCGTAAAGCTCGGCCGAGACGGTGGGGTGCGCGCCGAGCAGACGGTGGTCAGGCTTGGGCAGGCCCCGGTCCTGCGGACGTCCGGTGGCGATGCGCACGATCGCCTCGTAGGCCAGCCGCTCCACCGGGAACGGCACGTACGCCATGAGCGGCGAGCTCAGTTGGTCGACGGGCTTGCCCAGGGCGTACTTGGGGATCACGTGGACGCCGTGGCGCGTGGACAAGAAGACGGACTTCGCGTTGCGCGCGGCGTCGCAGGCGATGTCCATGCCAGAGTTGCCGACGCCGATCACCAGGACCCGCTTGCCCGCGAACACCGACAGGTCGCGGTAGTCGTGAGCGTGGAACGACTCCCCGGTGAACTCGCCCTCGAACTGCGGGGTCTTGGGGCTCGAGTGGTGACCGTTGGCGACGAGCACGTTCTCGTACTCGTTGACCGCGCCGTCGGAGGTGGTCACTTGCCAATGCCCGTCGACCCGATCGACCTTGGTGACAGCGGTATTGAACGTGATCAACTCGCGCAGGCCGAAGTGGTCGGCGAAGTCCTCGAAGTACTGGGCCACCTGGTAGTAGGGCGGGTAGTCCGACCAGTCCTCGGGCATCGGGTAACTCGGGTACTGGGTGCGCGGCCGGCTCGAGTTCAGGTGCAACGAGTGGTAGGCCGCCGCTCCCCCGTTGTCGTTGTCGATCTGCCACAGACCTCCGACGTAGGAACCCTTCTCGAACCAGTCGAATTCGATGCCATGGTCCTTGAGAGCTTTGCCGGCGGCCAGGCCAGCCGCCCCTGCCCCGATCACACACGCGGTCTTCATGGGTTCACCGTACTGGCGGTTACCGATGGGCACCACGGGTTCGGCCCGCCTTCGCCCGAAACCCCCGTTGGGTGGGGCTCGTGCAGTTGGTTGACGCTCGTCGGGCGACAGACGTCAACCAACTACCCGAACGTCAACCAACAGGCCTTAGCGGCGCTTGCCGTTAACGTAAACCGTGCGCGCGCTGAACGGTTCGTACGTTTCGTTGCCCGGCGCGGTCCGGGTGAGCACCAACCGCCAGCCCTTCTTGCCAAAGGTACGCACCTTGACTGCACCGCCCTTACGGATGACTTTGACCTTGCCCTTGGTCTTGACCTTGGCGGTAATCGGCAGCCCAGCCGACGTGCGCGCACCCTTGGGCACGAGCACCGTCACCCCGCGCTTCTTGATCCGCTTGGGCGGCTTCGGCGCCGTTTGCGCCTGCTTGGGCACCACCGCAGGCGGTGGCGTCACCGGCGGCGGGCTGACCGGGGTCGCCAGATCCAGGCCGATGACCAAGGGATCGTGGTCACCGAAGCGGTAGGCGTCAGCCGCATACAACGCCTCCTGCGCTGCGGGCTTGAACGTCGTGTCGTAGTCGAGCACATCCGGCTCGTCGGCATTGACGTGCCAGGACTGCGCGAGGACGACCTGCTTTGTCAAGGAACCGGTCGCCAACGCGTGATCGAGCGAACCGAGGGCCGCGTCGAACAGGTAGGTGTAGCTGAACGGGTCCTTGATCAGATTCGTGAAGTCGTCGCCGGTACCGGCTGTGTCGTCGGCTCCGGCAACCAGCGCATCGATCGGGTCCTCGCCGATCAGAAGGACGTCCGCATCCCCGCTCCCGGTGGGGTCGCTCGCCACCCAGTCCACCAACGCTTTGGCGGCAGCCGTGCGGGTGAGGTTGCACTCGCCCTGACCATCACCGGTGTCGGGGTCGCCAACACACGCTGAGCCCTTGGACTTGAAGTGGTTCACCACGACCGTGAAGCGTTCTCCGGCGGCATCGCGGAACGTCTGCGCGAGCGCCGGGCGGTTACCCGCGCCGAGGTCGAGCACCGCGAAAGCACCTACGGGAGTGACTGTGGCCGTGCGATACAGCAACCCTGGCTTGATGGCGTCAGTGCCGATCGTGCCGGTGTCGACGAAACTGTAGCCGGGCAGGCCCGCCACGAGGTCGGCCAGTGGCTCGACGCCGGACGTGTTCTCGATTTCTGTCAGTCCGATGACATCAGCGTCAAGCGCTGTCAGTGCCGCAAGCAGTTTGTCGCGCTGGCGGGTGAACTCACCAGGATCGTCCCAACCCCGGCACGCCATGTCCTGGCTCGGCCCGCAGGTGGACGCCGAACCGTCCGTGAGGAAGTAGTTCGAGGCGTTGACCGAAGCCACGCGCACCTTGCCTCCAGTCGGCGCCGAGGCGCGCGGGCTAACAGCCGTGTACGTCGCACCCGCAGTTGGGTACACGCGGAATGCGGAGAAGTCGTAGCCGAGAATGCCCAGCGTGTCCGTGACGGTGTCCCCGCCGCGGAAGCGGTTGGCCAACGAGAACAGCTCACCGTTCGGGTGGCGTAACGCCGCCGGGTTCTGGCTGTTCGAGTTGTCGTCCAGCCGTATCTGGCGCAGGGCATTCGCCTGAGTGCGCGCGGTCGCCGCGGCTCCCGGCTCGTCGAGCGCGGTCCCCGTGAACAGCCTGGACTCCCCCGGCAGCGGCAGAGCCAGAACGATCTCGCCATAGCGGTCAAAGTCGTAGTAATCGGAAATCACCAGATCCTGCGGCAACCGCACGAGCATGCCTTCGTAGCGCTCGGGCGTCGTTGCCTCGGCGAAGGGCAGAGTCACCTGCGTCGGCGTCACGGACCCAGTGCCGCAGGAGACGATGTCGGTCACAGCGGATGCGTCTGCGTTGGACCCGTTGATGGTCGTCTGGCCGTAGCGGTCACGCGCGTACCCAGTTACCCGCACCACCTGCCCGGCGCTGACCAGGTCGGCGGTTCCGGTGTAGACGAAGATGCCGTCGGAGGTCGCGGGGTCGGCGTCACCGGCGGGGTCCTGCAGGTAGAAGCCACCCAGCTTCGACGCACCCTCGAGGTCGGCGGTGACCACGCCCTTCGTAGTCACGTTGCCAGTGATTGCCGGAATTGAACCGGAACCTTGGATGCTCGGTATCGAGGTGAACGCCGCCTGGCACGGGTCGATGACGTTGAACGCCAACAGGTGGTCTGCGGCCATGGTGTCCGGCGGGTCATCGCTGTCCTGGTCGCTGACCTGGGAAGCCAAGACCGTGAGCAAGCATGTCTCACCGTGGAGGAAATCCGCCGCCGGGTCGATAGTGAACACCGAGGGACCGCCGCTCACGGTTCCCGCCACGCTGCCGCTGGTTGCGCAGGTGAGCGAGAACCAGGAGCTCGCAAGGTTGACGGGCTCAGAGAACGTCACAGTCAGATTGGCATTCGGCGCGATACTTGCACCGTTGGCGGGCGCGGTGCTGCTCACAGCCGGTGCCGCGTCCGGACCGGTGCACGGGGTGGCGGCTGAAGCACTATTGCGCGGGTTCGGGGCCCCCGTCGAGAAGTCGGCAGCATTGTTGTCGGTGTCGGTGCAGCCTCCGGACAAGCGCAAGGCCGCGGTGGTGTTGGTCAGTGCCGGCGCGGGACCCGAGCCTTCGTAGAAGTTCGCATCCCCGTAGCCGATGAGATCCCTAATCAGCGCCAGTTGGGCTGGCGTGCACGGCGTGGAACTGCCGTTACAACCAAGACCGGTCATGGAGTTGACGAGGGCGACCTTTCCACTGTTGGCACCCATCGCGATGGTTCCCGTGGCGTCGGGGGTGGGAAGCGGTGTGGTCCCCCCTGCGCCCTTTGCAAGTTGCACAAGGTAGCGCTGCCCGGGCGAGACTGTGCCCGACAGCAGCGTCAGTTGATTGCTGTTGGCGCCGAAGTTCCCGGTGCTCGTTGAGCTGGTGTACTGCACCGACATCCCCGCCAGGGAAACCGAGGTGGAGCCGCGGTTGAACAGTTCAACGAAGTCGTGGGTGTATGTCGCACCGGAATTGCCACCGCCCCCGTAGACCTGGCTGATGACCACATCGGTAGACACGGCCTGGGCCTGCGTCACCAGCAAGAACGGAACGACGAGTGCAAGTGCCCCAATTAAGGCGATACGGCGCGACATGGCCCCTCCCCAAGGACCCGCACCGGGTGGAATCGCGACGCGGGTTCCTCCCACCTTCCAGCGTACGCCTGTTCACGGCCGACAAACCCCGCGTTGGGTGGGGCTCGTGCAGTTGGTTGACGCTCGTCGGGCGACAGACGTCAACCAACTACCCGAACGTCAACCAACGCGCTTCAGTAAGGAATCCGGCGCGGCTTTTGAGCCGGGAGCGCACCTTTGGCGCGCAGCCTCTTGTCCAGCAAGTCAGGCCTGTCCAGTTGGTCCCACACCACCCGCAGCAGGTGGTAGCCGACCTCCTCAATGCGGCCCTGCCGGATCTTCTCGCGGACGATCCGGTTCTCCGCCTGGCCCTGCACCTTGCTGCGGTACTTGATCCTGCCGTCGAACTCGATGCCCACCCGAGTACCGGCGATCAAGAGGTCGACGAAGACCTCGCCATCGTCGGTGTGGACCCAGAACTGGCTGACGACGTCGTAGCCCAGGTCGCGCACCACCATCCTCGTCCAGGTCTCCCCCGGCGATTCTGACGCGGGATCCGCGTTCGCCACGATCCAGCGGGCTCGCGAGATCCCGTGCAGCGGTCCGGCGGATGCGAGTGTCGTCTGCAGGTCGTCCAACGTACAGAGCCGTGACAGCAGGCGAGCGCAATCGATGACCGTCCAAGCCGGTGTCGTGACGCGAGCACCGTTCCACACGACATACTCGGCGTCCCCGTGTACGCCGCGGACCCCGTCCGCGTAGCGACCCTTGGCCAGTCCGCGCAGGAAGATCTCGTCAGGCTTGCCCGTCAACGGCAGGTCCCAATGCAGCGCGGCTGTGGGTCCCGCCAGAGCGGCCCCGTCGCGCACTGCGGCCAAAGCCGCCTGGCACCGCAGGGCATAGAGATTCTCGGCCTCCTCGTCCGACACGTAGATCCCGCGACGGATGCTCTGGGCGGCATTGCAGGCTGCGTCAATCTCCGGGCGTGGCATGCCGGCAGCGGTGAGGTCGGCGCGGCGGAACATGGTTCCACTGTGGAGCGGACGAACGGGTAGCCGGTCGCACCGGCGGAATCTGTGGACAACCGTGCTTTGGGTGGGGCTCGTGCAGTTGGTTGACGCTCGTCGGGCGACAGACGTCAACCAACTACCCGAACGTCAACCAACAGGTCTCAGCGGCGCTTGCCGTTCACGTACACGACCCGCTGGCTGAACGGTTCAACCGTGTCCGTGCCCGGCGCGGTCTGGGTCAACGTGACCCGCCAGCCCTTCTTCCCGAAGCTGCGGACCTTGACCGCCCCGCCCTTGCGCAGGACCTTGACCTTGCCCTTGGTCTTGACCTTGGTCGTCACCGGCTGCCCGGCCGAGGTGCGGGCACCCTTGGCCGCCACCACGGTGACACCGGACTTCTTCAACCGCTTCGGAGCGGCGAACGACTGCTTCACCTTCACCACCGCCGGGGCAGGGGAGGTTGTCACGTTCACCGTCGCCGGCACCGAGTCCCCAACGCCATTGCGAGCAACGACGTTCAGCGTGATTTCGGCCCCTGGCGCTAAGCCCGAGACCGTGCACGCCGATCCGGTCGACTCACAACCACTGCCGCCTCCGCTCACCCGATACCCCATGACGGCTCTGCCCCCGTCGTCGGTCGGCGGCTGCCAGGAAACGGTCGCCTCCGTGCCGTTCACGGACGCTGTCACCTCCCGCGGCGCGGTGGGCACTTGCTGGGCGAGGAAGACCATGTGGCCGAACCCGGCGCTGAAAGTCCGTGCCTGTTTGCCAAGCAGGGCTCCCGTGGCATCGACCGCGACAGGATCCGGCTTCGAAGTGAACGAACCGTCGCCGAGCTGTCCGCTGGTGTTAAGGCCCCAGCAGAACGGCCGCCCCTGCGCGATCATGCACGTGAAGTTCTCCCCTGCCGTGAGCGCAGTCACTGGCTCATCCGCGACCTGCGTCGGCATTGACACTGCGACCGGGACCGTTGAGTAGGGCGGCGTTCCGACAACGCCGACTCCCAGCTGGCCATTGCCGTTGTCCCCCCAGCAGAACGGTTTCGCATCGGCCAGCGCACACGTGAAGCGCTTCCCCAACCGGACCGTGGTGACCGACCGGCCGTTGAGCACGCC
>JALOLM010000366.1 GCA_025455985.1 Candidatus Nanopelagicales bacterium
CCGAGTGCTTGTCGTGGTCGCCGGGGGTCAGTTCGTTCAACCGCTCGCAGACCTCGATGTACGGCTCGTAGCCGGACACCATGAAGCAGGTGTGGATCAGCTTGTGGGCCTGATCCGCGATGTCGGCGACGACCTTGGGCGCACTGTTGCCCACGTTGACCACCGCGATGCCGGCCCCGAGGTCGATGAACGAGTTGCCGTCAACGTCGACGATCACACCGCCTCCGGCCCGGTCGGCATATACCGGCACGGCCGCACCGAGAGCCGCCGAGACGGCGGCCTTGCGGCGGGCGGCGAGGGCCTGGGACTTCGGGCCGGGGATTTGAGTGACGACCTCGCGCTTCTGGGGCAGGTCGGGTCCGAATACCTCGGTCATACGGTGCGCTCCTCCATCTTCCATTCCTGGCCGTAGCCGTCCTTGAGCAGATCGAGGAACGGCTCGCTGGGCAGTGCCTCCGGGCCCAGCACCCCGGCTCCCGACCATGCGCCCGTGGCCAGCAGTTCGAGGGCCACCACCGGGTTCATGGCGGTCTGCCACACGACGGCTTGGGCGCCGTACTCCTTCATCGTCCACTCGTTGTCGCTGACGTGGTACAGGTAAACGGCCCTCGGGTTGCCGTCCTTTCCGGTACCGGTGACGTAGAGCCCGGCGCAGGTCTTGCCGGTCATCTTGTCGCCGAGGGTCAAGGGGTCAGGAAGAACCGCAGCCACTACATCGCGGGGGCTGACCTCGTGGTTGTGAACCTTCACCTTCTCGGTGCGATCCAGGCCGAGTTTGCGCAGCGTCTTCAGGACGTCGATGAACTCGTCACCGAGGCCGAACTTGAAGGTGACGCGCTTGGCGTCCACCCAGCGCGGCATCAGCAGCACCTCTTCGTGCTCCACGTTGACGCACTCGACCGGGCCGATGCCCTCGGGGAAGTCGAAGACCTCCGCGCCGCTGAACGGCTCGGTGGTGTACCAGCCTTTGTCCTTCTCCCAGATCACCGGCGGGTTCAGGCACTCCTCGATCACGGTCCAGATGGAGAACGACGGCGCGAACTCGTAGCCGTGGACCACGATGTCAGAGGCATCGCGCACGCCGAGTTCGTCGATCTCGCTGAACAGGTGATCGGCGGCGTATCGGGCGAAGACGTCTGCCAGGCCCGGCTCGACGCCGATCCCGACCAGCGCGAGGCGACCCTTGCCCTCCCAGGCCGGCGCAAACGCGAATTGGTCGTCACCGAGCTTGACGCCGGTCAGCTCGTACGGCTTGTCAGGGTGCTTGCTCGACAGACTCATGGCGGTGTCGAGGTAGTCGGCACCAGCGAGGAAGGCGCCCTCGAAAATGCTCATGACGAAGCGGGGGTCGACCACGTTCAACACATGGGTGATCTGGTGCTGGCGGCAGGCTTGGCCCACGGCTTGCGCGTCCGAGGCGTCGATCTCGATCGCGCTGAACCGGGGGTCGTCGATCCGGTCTGCCAGCGCTTGCGCCCGGGCAACGTCGTAGTCCGCAATGACAATGTGCTCGTAGAAGTCTCGTCGGGCGGCGATGAGCGCGGCCGAAGAGCCGACGCCACCCGCGCCGATGATGAGGATACGCATGAATCTCCTTGACAGTTCGCGACGAATAGTCGCTCCCCTCAGGGTACGGTTTCCGTATCGTTTGACGCAATACGCTCACGAAATCGTAGGTGGTGGCCGTGCCTGAAGAGTTTGAACCGCAGATTGACGATTACCAGCAGAAGGGCTTGGAGTCCAACGCGGTCGGCCTCGTCAGTTCTGTTGTCATCGGACTGGCCTCCACAGCGCCCGCGTTCTCCCTGGCTGCCACCATCGGCTGGCTCGCACTGGCGGTCGGCAACCAGTCGCTGGCGGTCATGTGGGTGGCGTTCATCCCGATGGCCATGGTGGCCCTGGCCTACCGTGAACTCAACCGCGTGATCCCCGACTGCGGCACCACCTTCACCTGGGCGACCAAGGCCTTCGGCCCGCACGTCGGCTGGATCGGGGGCTGGGGCCTGGCGGTGTCGGGCATCATCTTCGTGGCCAACGCCGCGGACATCGTGGGCATCTACTCCGTGGAGCTCTGGGCCCAGATCACCGGCGCGGATCCCGATCCGCTGCTGGACAACAAGCTGCTCGTCATGGCGATCGCGCTGGCCTTCGTCGCGGCTATGACCTGGGTCAACTACCGGGGCATCGAGGGCAGCGCCCGGATGCAGTACTTCCTGGTGGCAGTGCAGTTCGTGGTGCTGATAGTCGTGGCCGTTCTCGCCCTGGTGGCAGTCTTCAACGGCACCGGCATGGAGGGCGCGAAGGAACCGGCGAAGACCTGGTTCAACCCGTTCGCGATCGGCGACTTCGAGGCGTTCGTGCAGGGCATCCTGCTGGCCGTGTTCATCTACTGGGGCTGGGACACGGTGCTCGCGATCAACGAGGAGACCAAGGACTCCGAGCGGACCCCCGGTCGCGCCGCCTTGATCTCCACGGTGCTACTGCTGGGCATCTACCTGCTGTTCACGCTGGCCATGGTCGCTTACGCGGGGACCGGGAAATCCGGCCTGGGCAGCGCCAAGAACGCCGACGACATCTTCGCGGTGGTGGCAGAGCCGCTCTTGGGCACGTGGGGGGCGCCGGTGCTGCTGGCGGTGGTCCTGATCAGCGCTGCCGCGTCGCTGCAGACCACGATCATGCCCACAGCGCGCGGAACCTTGGCGATGGCGGTGTACAAGGCCCTGCCGGACCGTTTCGCCAACATCAACCGCTTCCAGGCGCCGTCGTTCTCGACGTTGATGATGGGTGTCGTCGGTGGCGCGTTCTACGTCGGTTTCAAACTCATCAGCGACAACATCCTGCAGGACACGATCCTGTCGATCGGCCTGGCGATCTCGTTCTACTACGGGATCACAGCCTTCGCCGCAGTCTGGTACTTCCGCAAGGACGCGTTCTTGAGCGTGCGGGATTTCTTCGTGCTGTTCTTCTTCCCGCTCGTGGGGGGTCTGGTACTCACCGCGGTGTTCTTCAAGAGCGCCGCCGACATGCTGGATCCCGAGTACGGCTACACGACGCTGCTCGGGGTCGGCGGGGTGTTCGTGATGGGCGTCGGCTCGCT
>JALOLM010000367.1 GCA_025455985.1 Candidatus Nanopelagicales bacterium
GTCGGGTCGATCGGGTCGAGCCTCTTCGTGCTGGCGTGCTCTACTCCCGCGGAAAGCCGGCTGGCCAGGATCGACGGTGACACCTTCCATTGGCTGTCGGACGCCGACCGCTTCACCACCGCAATCGTCGAGGCAGGAGTGATCGTGACCAGCGGGGTCGGCTGGGACGACTACCGCGCCGAGGTCACGATCCGCGACCAGGACTACTCCCCTTTGACTGAAGTCGAGAATCTGGCCGAGGAACCCATCGTCAAGGCGAGGCCCCAGCATCTGGGTGGCTCGGTCAACGAGATTCAGACCGTGGTTCTGTGGCCCAGCGACGCCCCCAACGAACCGCTGCCGGTGCTCATGAATCCCTACGGTGGTCCGCATGCACAGCGGGTGCTGGCCTCACGAACCGCCTATGCGGGGGGCCAATGGCTGGCAGACCAGGGCTACTGCGTGATCGTGGCCGACGGCCGCGGCACCCCTGGCCAGTCGCCGCAATGGGAGCACAGCATCGCGGGCAACCTGCGCGACCTCGCGCTCGACGATCAAATCACCGCCCTCGAGTCGGTCGCGCAGCGCTTTCCCGGACGTCTGGACCTGACCCGGGTCGGAATGCTCGGCTGGTCCTACGGGGGCTACCTTTCGGCGCTGGCCGTCCTCGCCCGCCCCGACGTCTTCCACGCCGCCGTGGCTGGCGCCCCGGTGACTGAATGGCGTCTCTACGACACCGCCTACACCGAGCGCTACCTCGGCAACCCCCTCGACCAGCCGCAGAACTACGACCACAGCAGCCTGCTGCCCCTGGCAGACCAGTTGACGCGGCCGTTGCTGCTCATCCACGGACTGGCCGACGACAACGTGTTCGCCGCGCACACCCTGCGCCTATCCAGCGAGTTCCTCAGGGCCGGTCGTGCGCACGAGGTGCTCCCGTTGTCCGGGATCTCGCACATGACCCCGCAGCCGGAGGTCGCCGAGAACCTGCTGCGCCTGCAGGTCGACTTCTTCAACCGTCAGTTGAAGGGCTGAGTCATTCCTTGGGCATGTCCGACAGGTCCAGCGCGCCAGTCGGGACGTCGTTGTTGACGATGTCGCGCTCCTGCGGGAAGTGGCACGCCGAGTACTGCCCACCGGCGGTACCGATCTGGATCAAAGGTGGTTCTTGCTGCGTGCAGATGTCCTGGGCCTTCCAGCACCGCGTCCGGAACCGGCACCCCGAGGGCGGGTTCGCAGGCGAAGGGACGTCGCCCTGCAGAACGATGCGCCGGCGGTCGTCGCGACCCACGGGATCGGGCACCGGAACCGCCGACAGCAAAGCCTGGGTGTAGGGGTGGGTGGGGTGTTCGTAGATAGACGCTTCGTCACCCACTTCGACGATCTTGCCCAAGTACATGACCCCGACCCGGTCGGAGATGTGGCGCACCACGGACAGGTCGTGAGCGATGAAGATGTAGGTCAGGTTGAACTCGTCCTGCAACTGCTCGAAGAGGTTGATCACCTGCGCCTGCACAGAGACGTCGAGGGCGGAAACCGGCTCATCACAAACGATGATCTTCGGGCGTAACGCGAGGCCGCGCGCGATCCCGATGCGCTGGCGTTGCCCACCGGAGAACTGGTGGGGGTACCGGCTGATGTGCTCCGGGTTCAGACCGACCACATCCAGCAGATCCTGCACTGCCCTCTTGCGATCTCCCTTCGGGATGACAGAGGGGTGGATGTCGAACGGCTCACCGATGATGTCACCCACGGTCATGCGCGGGTTCAGTGACGTGTAGGGGTCCTGCAGCACGATCTGGATGTCGCGGCGCTTGGCACGCATCGCCTTGGCCCCCAGCGAGGCCATGTCCTCACCCTCGAACCAGATCTGTCCGGCAGTCGGGTCCTCCAGCCGCATGATCAGCCTGGCGAGGGTGGACTTCCCGCAGCCTGACTCCCCGACGATGCCCAGCGTCTCCCCCGGGAACAGGTCGAAGGACACACCATCGACTGCCCGGACCTGGCCGATCTCCTTCTTGAAGATGATGCCGCGGGTAAGCGGGTAGTGCTTGACGACGTCCTTGACTTGCAGGATGGGCTCAGCCACGGGCCACCTCCTTCCAGAAGTGACATGCGGCCTGATGCCCGGGCGCCACCTCGACGGTGTCCGGAACCTCTTCTAGACACAACTGCTGCTTGTGCGGACACCGCGGGTTGAAGTTGCACCCCGGTGGAAGGTTCAGCAGCGAGGGCGGCAGCCCCTTGATCGCGTACAGTTCCTCGCCCTTTGTGTCCACGCGCGGCATCGAGTCCAGCAGTCCTTGCGTATAGGGATGCGCCGGCTTGGCGTAGAGGGTGAGGACGTCCGCACTCTCCACGATGCGCCCCGAGTACATGACAGCGATCTTGTCGGCCACACCCGCCACGACACCGAGGTCGTGGGTGATCAAGATCATCCCCATGTTCCGCTCGCGCTGCAGGTCCTGGAGCAGCTCCATGATCTGGGCCTGGACGGTCACGTCGAGCGCCGTCGTGGGTTCGTCGGCGATCAGCACAGCCGGGTCGAGGCTGATCGCCATGGCGATCATGATCCGCTGGCGCATCCCACCGGAGAACTGGTGCGGGTAGTCCTTGACCCGCTCCTTCGCCGCCGGGATGCGGACTTGGTCCATGAGCTCCACGGCGCGGGCCATGCCCTCCTTCTTGGACATCCCGCGGTGCACCTGGAACATCTCGGAGATCTGGTCACCCACGGTGAAGACGGGGTTCAGGGCTGACAGCGAGTCCTGGAAGATCATGGAGATCTCAGCGCCGCGGATCTTGCGGCGGTCCTTCTCCGGCATCTTCAACAGATCATTGCCCTTGTAACGGATCGCGCCGCCGGTGATGAATCCCGGCGGCATGTCCAAGATGCCCATGATGGTCTGCGCTGTCACGGACTTGCCGGAGCCGGATTCGCCGAGAACCGCCAAGGTCTCGCCTGCGTCAAGGGTGTAGCTCACGCCGTTGATCGCCTTCGCGACGCCGTCGCGCGTGCGGAACTCCACGTACAGGTCATCAACTTCCAGCAGGTGGTCGCTCATGGTCTCACCGCAGCTTCGGGTCCAGGGCTTCACGCACGGCATCCCCGAGCATG
>JALOLM010000368.1 GCA_025455985.1 Candidatus Nanopelagicales bacterium
AGCGGATCCCGCACATCGCCGAAGTGACCGGTCACAGCCTTGAGGCTGTGCTCGTCGAGGCGGATCTTCGCGAAGGTCAGATCGTCGTCGTTGAGCAGCAGCAGGTCCGGTCGCGGCGAACCGGCAAGCGCCGGCACCGCGGTGCGTTCGCCGGTCACGTCGACTTCCACTTGGCTGGCACGCTGCAGGCCTTCAGCTCCCAATTCGTACGACCCGATGGCGATCCGGTGGTCACGCAGTGTCGGCGCGACTCCCGCGGGCAGCGCCGGTGGTTCCTGGATGACCGTCACCTCCGACAATGACCCGTCGGCCGCGGTGGCCACCTCCGCGCGCAGCAGATTGACCCCGGAGGTCTGCAGCCACTGCCGCGTCCAGTCGCTGAGGTCGCGGCCGCTGGCATCGGCGAGGGCGCCGAGCAGGTCGTCCAGGGTGGTGTTGCCCCACGCGTGATGGGCGAAATACGAGCGCAGGCCCCTGATGAAGTCCTGCTCCCCGACGAAGGCCACGAGTTGCCGCAGAGCCGATGCGCCCTTCGCGTAGGTGATGCCGTCGAAGTTGACGTACACCGCTTCAAGATCCACCATGTCGGCCGCGATCGGGTGGGTGGAGGGCAACTGGTCCTGACGGTAGGCCCATGCCTTGCGCTGGTTGGCGAATGTCGCCCAGGCGTCGTGGAAGCGGGTGGCGTTGGTGTTCGCGTAGTGGCTGGCCCATTCGGCGAACGACTCGTTGAGCCACAGGTCGTCCCACCACCGCATGGTCACGAGGTCGCCGAACCACATGTGCGCCATCTCGTGGAGGATCGTGTTGGCGCGGTTCTCGTACGCGGCGTCGGTCACGCGCGACCGGAAGACGTAGTCCTCGCGGAAGGTCACGCAGCCCGCGTTCTCCATGGCGCCGGCGTTGAACTCCGGCACGAACAGCTGGTCGTACTTGTCGAACGCGTAGGGCATCTCGAAGACGCGCTCGAAGAACTCGAAACCCTGCCGGGTGATCAGCAGGATGTCCTCGACGTCGAGATATTGGGCCAAGGATTTCCGGCAGAACACCCCCAGCGGGTAGTCGCCATTTGGCCCTGAGTAGACATCGCGCACGACGTGGTAAGGCCCGGCCACGAGCGCCGTGATGTAGGTCGAGATGGGCTTGGTTGCCGCAAACTCCCAGCGGCTCACACCCTCGCGCACCTGAGTCGGCTCCGGGGTCGCCGTGTTGGAGGTGACCACCCAGTGGCTGGGGCCCTCGACTGTCAACTGCCAGGTCGCCTTGAGATCGGGCTGCTCGAAGCAGGCGTACATGCGCCGGGCGTCGGCGACCTCGAACTGCGTGTAGAGGTACTGCTCGTCGTCGACCGGGTCGATGAACCGGTGCAGGCCCTCGCCAGTGGTCATGTAGGCGCAGTGCGCCACGACCTCGACCGTGTTGCTCGAGTCGAGGTCGGGCAGAAGGATCCTGGAGTCCACGAAATGTGTTGCCGGGTCGAGCGTGCGGCCGTTGAGAGTGATGCTCTCGACCCGCGGTGCGATCAGGTCCAGCCAGGTGCTCGAACCAGCCACTGTGCAGTGGAAGGACACGGTCGTGCGCGAGAGGTAGGTGTCGCCGGTGCCGCTCAGATCGAGCTCCACGGCGTAGGCGACGTCAGGGATGACCGCGGAGCGGCCGGCTGCCTCGTCGCGGGTCAGGTTCTTTCCGGGCATGACGCCATCCTGCCTGATGCTGCGAGGGTGGCGGCGTAGGGTTCCCCTGTGGATGTCCAGACGCACATGAAGGAACTTGTGGCGGCCGAGGCGGCACGTCATGTGGAGTCGGGGATGATCCTCGGCCTGGGGTCGGGATCGACCGCCGCTCTCATGATCGAGCAGGTGGGCCGGCGCTGGCAGGCAGGCGAAGTCACGGACATCACGTGTGTGTCCACCTCGTTCCAGGCCACCGGATTGGCGCAGGAGTTCGGCATGCCCCTGGCCGGCCTCAACGACGTCGATCACATCGACCTGGCCATCGATGGCGCCGATGAGGTAGACCCCGCGTTGAACCTCATCAAAGGTGGCGGTGGCTGCCACACCCGCGAGAAACTCGTCGACGCTCGGGCTGACCGATTTATCGTCGTGGTGGACGCCACCAAACTCAGCGACGTCCTCGGCTCGTTCCCCGTGGCAGTCGAGGTGCTCCCGGATGCCTACCGGCAGGTCATGGTCGCGCTCACGGCGATGGGATCGCAGCCGCAGTTGCGGATGGCCGTGCGCAAGGCCGGCCCCGTCGTGACAGATCAGGGCAACCTCCTTATTGACGCTGCGTTCGACCAGATAGCTGAGCCGCGGGAGTTGGAGCGGGCTATCAACAACGTGCCTGGCGTCTTGGACAACGGCCTCTTTGTGGGCCTTGCCGATGAGGTCCTGGTGGGTGATGTCGACGGTGATACGGCCAGCGTCCGCAGTATCCGGCGGTAGGTAGGCTGCTGGCCATGACCTGGATCTGGATCGTGCTGGGCGCGCTGCTCATTGCTGTGGTCGTGTCGGTGCTATTCGGTTTCTTCGTCTGGCGCCCGCGGGCGCGTAAGCGGGTCACACAGGCGACGGAGGCGCTCGCCCAGGAGTTGCACGGCCGGCCGCCGCTGTTAATCGCGCCGGCGCAATGCCGCAAGGCCGAGATCCGCGACGGTGGTTCGCTGCCCGGGCTCGGCGTGCTGGCCCTGACCGAACAGGCGGTCCTGTATTCCAGCGGGCAGCGGGTCGTGATCCTGCCGCGGGACGGCATGAGTTTCCAGTCTTCGGGCAACAACCTCGAGTTCGTGACCCAGGTGCCGGAAGCACACTTGGTCGTCACCTTGCCCGACACGTCGCCGTGGCGGCAGGCGTTGGCCGGCTGACCGGTTGCATCCGCTTGGGCGGCGTGTCTACGGTCGCCACATGTCTGATCAATTCGAGGCTTCAGTCGCCAGAGTCAAAGAGTTGTCCGAGGACCCGGGCAACGACGTCAAGCTCAAGCTGTACGCGCTCTACAAGCAGGCCACCGAGGGTGACGTCCAGGGCAAGCGTCCCGGATTCACCAACCCGGTCGGCCGTGCCAAGTACGACGCGTGGGCGGCCTTGGTGGGCCTGA
>JALOLM010000048.1 GCA_025455985.1 Candidatus Nanopelagicales bacterium
GCCAAGGGCCCGGTCTCCGCCTCACCGTCACCGACCACACAGGCGACAACCAGTTCCGGGTTGTCGAACGCGGCGCCGAACGCATGCGAGATGGCATATCCCAGTTCCCCGCCCTCATGGATGGACCCAGGAGTCTCAGGTGCGACATGCGAGGGGACACCACCGGGGAACGAGAACTGCCGGAAGAGCGCGGTCATTCCCGTGAGGTCCTGCGAGACATCCGGGTAGTACTGGCTGTAGGTGCCCTCGAGCCAGCTGTTGGCCACCAGCCCGGGACCTCCGTGGCCCGGGCCAGCGATGTAGATCATGTCGGTCCCGTCGCGCTTGATCACCCGGTTCAGGTGCGCGTAGACGAAGTTCAGACCAGGCGTTGTGCCCCAGTGGCCGAGCAGGCGCGCCTTGATGTCGTCGGCCATGAGCGGACGACGCAGCAGAGGATTGTCCAAAAGGTAGATCTGCCCGACGGACAAGTAGTTGGCAGCCCGCCACCACCTGTCCAGTGCTTCTACTTCAGCAGCCGTGAGCGGCTGCGCCGACACCTTCGCGCGATTGGTGGACGGGTTGGTGCGTTTTGTCTTCGACGCCATTGCTCCACCTTGGCAAGCCGGGCCGCTGTTCGCCAGTGCCAGCACCGGGTGGACGCGTGTTGCTCGCGGAATTCTGTGTTCAGATGGACCTATGAGCAATGACGACGACATTGAGCGCCTACTGCGCGAGATCAACGGAACGACTGGTGGCCAACCAACCGCCCAACCCCCGGCACGGCGCGAAGAGGCAGAAGTCGCCAAGACCGGCTCGAGTCAGGCCATGGCCCTGGTGTTCTCAGCGGTCATCGGCGTCGTGGGGCTGCTGCTGGGCTTCCTGCCCTGGGTCCCGGGCATCTGGCTGGGCCTCGGCGGATTCGCCGGCTCCTACCTCGCCCTCACCGTCGGTCGCCGCTTCGGCAGCTGAGCGCCGACGGTCGAAGACCGGCTTGAGCAAGCGATAGGTCACGTAGGCGCCGAACAGGAACAACGGCCAGCCCATCAGGATCTTCGCGGTACCCAATGCGCCGACCCATCCGGCCAGATACAGCGGAACCTGCACCACGATGCGGGAACCGAAAACGAACACCCACACCCAGGTTGCCGCCGCAAAGGTGCGCCGGAGATCCGTGTCCTTGCGCCACCCGGTCGGGTCCCCGGTGAAGGCACCGACGACCACTCCCATCAACGGCCACCGCACGGCCAGGGAGATCAGGAACGCTGCGCCGTACGCGACGTTGACGATCAGGCCCCACAGGAAGAAGTCCCTGGCCTGTCCGGTGCGCGAACTCACGTAGGCGGAGATGGCCACCCCCGCGAAACCTGCGAGGATCTGCGTCAGGGGCTGCCGACGCACCAGGCGCAGCACCAGAATCACAGCACCGGCGGCAAGCGCGGCCACCAGCGCGGGTTGCAGAACCCGGCCATTGACCATGTAGACGAGCACGAACACGACCGAGGGCAGCCCCGAGTCGATCATGCCCCGCCAGCCGCCCAGGGCACGTTCGAGCAGGACGGCCTCAGGATGTGTCTGGCTCACCCGGCACTCGGAATCGTCAACTCGTACTCGGGGTTGAAGATGACTTTGCGACCGTCACGCTCGGCGACTCTGCCACGGGCGCTGATCCGCCGGCTCGGCACTATTCCGGTCAGGCGACGACGGCCCAGCCACACCAAGTGCACGATGCCGGTGTCGTCGGCCACGTCCGCTTCGAACGATTCGACTCCCCCGCTGGGGTGCAGCGTGACGCTGTGGACACGTCCGGAGACCTCGACCACGTCGCCGATCCCGGCATCGCAGATCATCACGTGCTGGCACTTCTGACCTGTGCTCGTGCGCGCACTCCAGCTCTTCTCCGGGCTCACCGTTCCAGGGTAAGCCCGTAATGGCCAGACCGACACAATGGAGGGGTGCGCCCCCAGACGAGGTGCCTGCTGCTGCACGGCGCCGGATCCACGCCCGAGTTCGTCGAACGTGCCTTCGGCCCGGCGATGGCCGCGCGCGGGTGGCAGTTGATCGCCCCTGACGTCCGCGGCGCGGACATGGCCGAGATGGTCGCCGTCATCGCGGAGCGCGCGCCTGGTCCTGAGGATCTGATCGGCGGGGTGTCGCTGGGCGCACACGCTGCGGCCATGTACGCCGGCACCAATGACTACGTCGGGAGTCTGTTGGCGGTGATGCCGGCCTGGATCGGGTTCCCGGGGCCGGTGGCAGCCCTGACGGCGAGCACCGCGGATGCCATCGAAGCGACCTCTACGGCCGAGGTTCTCCGCGAGATCGCGGGCAGCGCACCCGACGACGATTGGATACTGGCCGAGCTGCGCAGGGCGTGGCTGTCGATGTCCGCGCAGCGCCTCGTGGCAGCACTGCGCACGGCCGCAGAACAACCGGCACCCGGTCCCCCTACGTTGCGCCGAATAACGGCACGCACGCACATCGTCGCTCTGCGCGACGATCCGACACATCCGGAGTCGGTGGCGACAACCTGGCACGGGTGTATCGCCGGCTCGTCGTTGACTGTCCTACCACGGGACCTTCAGGGTGGGCCGCCGTCACGTCTGGTCGATCACCTACTGCAGATCAACGGGTCTCTGTGATCTCCGGGCCGCGCTCGAAGGGTTCCATGTCTTCGTACTCCCCGGCCTGCTCGGACTCGTCGTCCTCGTCGGGCTCGAGCCCTTCGGGCGGGCTCAGCGGGATCAAGTCCCCGGGGGCCATCGGCCGCTCACCGCGGTTGACGATGCACCCCGCGACGATGTCCTCGAAGAACTCCCCCATCGCCGGACTCGTCGCGGCGGCCCCCATGAACATGCCGCGCACGAACCAGCGGTTGCCTTCAGCCCCCACGAACCGGGCCACCTGCAGTCCCTGGTTGCCCTCAGCGTCCTGGGCGGGGACCTGACCGGACAACTCCGGTCCGAAGCGGCCCTCGGAGCGGCTCATTGTGCCCCCCGCACCCACGATTTCGGCCTCGAGTTCGTCCATCACCTCCGCCCAGTAGCCACCGGACCGCGGCGCGGCCACCGCCATCAGTTGCAGGGCGGCCTGTTGCTCCTCGAGCACCACGATCGCCAGCGCGAAGGTGTTGTTCTCCTCGTTGTGGCCCTCCAGATGCAACTGCATGTTGTCAACGATCGGGATCTGCAATCCCCCCAGATCGACCCGCGCGATCTCGTCGTCGGGAGCCGCGGAGATGTCGTACGGGCCCTCGCCTGCTGCTGAATCACCGGCCACCGGTTCGGCGGCCGGCTCGGCCGTGTCCGTCACGTCCACCGATTCCTCGGTCACCTCGGTGGCATCATCGTCGGATGGCGAGCCGCCCCTGCGTCGCTTGAACACGTCTTCTCCTTGTGTTGATCCGTTCCACCGTAACGCCCGGGCCTGCGTCACTGCGAGCCGCGATGCCCACCTGTGGAACCGAAACCACCGACATCTCGGGCGGAACCGGGTAGGCGCTCGACCTCCACGACAGAGACCTCGGGCAGTCTTTGCACAACCAGTTGAGCGATCCGGTCACCCCGGTGGAAGGCGACCGGGGTGCTCGAGTCCAGGTTGATCAGGCAGACCTTGATCTCTCCGCGGTACCCGGCGTCGATCGTGCCCGGACCATTGACCACCCCCACCCCGTGCTTGGCAGCCAGGCCGCTGCGGGGATGGACGAATGCTGCGTAGCCGAAAGGCAGTGCGATCGCGATGCCTGTGGGGAACAGAGCCCGCTGCCCCGGTTCGAGGACGGCGTCGATACTCGTGTGCAGATCCAGGCCGGCATCGCCAGGGTGGGCGAAGCCCGGCAGTGGGAGGTCAGGATCGAGCCGCTGCACGAGCAGATTCACGGGTTGACCTCCAAACCATGGCCCGGCACCGTACGTTCGGCGGCCGCGGTGGCCACGTCCTCCGGACGTCCGTTGTCGAGGAAGTGCTCCAAACCGACCTGGAGGAACAGCGCGCTTGCGGTCACTGCGATCGGGCCGTCCTGCCCGAGTCGCCCGATGGCCCGGGCATACACCTTGCGGCCCTCCTGACCGGCGATCTGGGCATCGATGTGCAGAACTGAGCCGACAGGCACCGGGCGCCGGAAGTCGGTCTCCAGCCGCGCGGTCACCGCCGGCACCATCAGCAACCAGTTGACCGCACCGAGCGCTTCATCCAGCGCTGTACTCAGAAGCCCGCCGTGGGCCAGTCCCGGAGCACCCTGATGCAGTCCGGTCACCTCGAACACCGCGTGAACGCTCAGTTCGCTGGCTGTGACCCGCATGTGCAAGCCGGCGGGGTGCTTGGCTCCACATCCGTAGCAGCGGTCGTAGTGGCTGGGTAGTTCTTCTCCGACCGCGACCGCCTGGGGATGCCGCAACGGCACTATTGCGTGCGGTGGCGGGACGGTGGGACTCACCGGCCAGGAGATGTCATCGCTGACCACACCGCCAGTCTACGAACCAGGGCCGACACCGGCGGCACGCCACCTGGGCTGCCGATGGACAATCGGGGCATGGACTACTCGGAAGTGATCCGGCCTCCTTGGTGGGCATACGGCGTGTTCGCCGGCTTGGCTGCCCTGCTGTGCTTCACGTTCGCCGCCGTGGTGACCGTGCCACCGGCACTGGTGCTCTACGTCGTCGCGTGTGCCGCTGGCTTCTGGTTGGTCTCGCGTCGTTCCTTGGTGATCACGGTGGACGACGAGGCGCTGCACGTGGGCACGGAGCAGATCAGCCTGTCGCAGGTACGGGAGGTCACCCCACTGGATGCCCAGGGCGTGCGATCGGCGGCTGGCGCACAGGTCGACACGCGGGCCCGCCTGGTCCTGCGCAACCTGGCAACGCCCACCGGCGTGAAGGTGGACCTGCGGTCCGGGGACATCCCCTACTGGCTGATCAGTTCGGGCCGCCCCGAGCAATTGGCTGCCTCGATCAACTCCAAGCGAACCGCCCTCGGCGCGTCCGGCGACCTATAGGATCGTGACTACGACACCTGGAGGTTGAGTGAACCCGCGAATTCTCACGCCGTTTGTCTCCGCCGGAGCAGCCTGGGGCACGAAGAAGGCGATGAACGCCGTGTACGCCAAACGTCACGACGGGGCGCTCCCGACCCGGGATGACACGGAAGTGCCGTTCGCGCGGGTCCTGGTGTGGGCGCTGGCTACGGCAGTGGTCGTCGCCCTGGTGGACGTCGCCATCCAGCAGGGCATCGCTCGTTACGAGAACCGGCAGGTCACCGCCAGCTGATCGTCAGGGGTCTCAGCCCGCGCACTCCGTGCACACGTAGACACCGTTCTTCTCGGTGGCCAGTTGGCTGCGGTGGTGCACCAGGAAGCACACCGAGCAGGTGAACTCGTCCTCCTGCTTGGGCACCACCTGAACCGTCAAGGCCTCGTTGGACAGGTCCGCACCGGGCAGTTCGAGGCTCTCGGCGATTTCCGTCTCGTCCTCATCCACACCACCGGACGCGGTCTTGACACGGCCCTGCAACTCCTCGAGGGAGTCCTCCGACATTTCCTCGTCGGTCTTGCGGGGTGCGTCGTAGTCGGTTGCCATGCCCTCTTCTCCTGATCGTCAGATGTTGCCCTGTCAACGCACGAACGGACCATTTCATGCCCGGATTCGGCCTCGACCATGCCGTACTGAGGGCAGATGTTGCCATACAACCGGTGATTACGTGACGTCGGGGGTCGAAATCCCCTGGTCGCCCGGACCCCCGTTTGCGATGCTGCGCGGCAGTCAGATGAGATGGTGGCATGCCCCTCTACGCCCTTGGTGACCGGGTCCCCTCCATCGACGCGACCGCCTTCGTACACCCGGACGCCGTGATCATCGGCGACGTGCAGATCGGTCCGGAGTCCTCGGTATGGCCCACCGCGGTGCTGCGGGGCGACCATGGGGCCATCCGGGTGGGAGCCCAGACCTCCATCCAGGACGGCACGATCGTGCACTGTACGCGAACGCTTGACACCGTGATCGGTGACCGCTGCGTGGTGGGGCACAACGTCCACCTCGAAGGCTGCACCATCGAGGACGACTGCCTCATCGGGTCGGGTTCGGTGGTGCTGCACCGGGTCGTCGTGCACAGCAACGCACTGGTCGGAGCGCAGGCCATGGTGACCAACGGGATGGACGTGCCGTCCGGCGCGATGGCCCTGGGGGTACCGGCGAAGATCAAACTTGACGTGGTGACACCGGGTGACTTCGCCGACGCCGTCAGCGTCTACGTGCACAATGCCCACTGGTACAACGCCGAGTTGCGCCGGTTGGACTGACCAGACCGGCAGACGCGATCAGGCCGGGGAGTATCCGCGTACGCGTGACTTGGCGGTCAACGCCGCACCCGGGACAACAGCGGGACTACCCCAGCCCGGTACCCACCAGTCGGCCGAGCACGTAGGTGATGGCCGCCGCACCGCCGCCGACCAGCACCTGGCGCAGCGCCGACCGGACGACCCCCAGGCCCGAGAGCCTGCCCACCGTCCCACCCACCACGATCAAGGCCAGGACCGCGAGGGTGACCGCGAGGGTCAACGCGGCCGTACCGGTCAGGAAAACGTACGGGATGACCGGGACGGCCGCCCCTACGGCGAACGCGGCGAAACTTGAGGCGGCCACCCTCTTGGGGTCGCCCAGATCGTCGGGGTCGAGACCCAACTCCTCGCGGGCCAGGGTGTCCAATGCGGTCTCAGGGTCGGCCATGATCTTGGCCGCAGTGGTTCTGGCGGTTTGGGCATCCAGGCCCTTCGCCCGGTACAGCAACTCAAGTTCGCGTTGCTCCTCTTCAGGCTTCTCCTGCAGTTCCCGGGCCTCGATGGCGAGCTCGCGGCGGAACAGGTCGGTCTGACTGGCAACGCTGACGTACTCGCCGGCAGCCATGGAGAAGGCGCCGGCGAGTAGTCCGGCCAGACCTGCGAACAGCACGGTCCCACCACCCACACCGGAACCAGCGAAACCCATGACGAGAGCGGTGTTGGACACCAAGCCGTCGCTGACTCCGAAGATCGCCGCTCGCAAGGCACCCGACTTGTCCGTGCGGTGCCACGGTTCGGCCTTGTTCAACACTGCGCGAGCATCGGCTGGCACGGAGGTCGGCCCGACCGACAGCCCTGCGAGGATCTCGGCGTGCTCGCGTTCGTCGGCAGACATGGCGGGCAGGGCGTCGGGTTCGGCGTCATACATCCCAGCCCCCTCCCGCTCGGCGCGCTCAAGATCGCCCAGAACCGCCGACAGCCCCATCTGCCGGGCACGGGCGACCACAGCTTCGTCATCGGCTGACAGCTCGCCGGGATCCGCCGGGATCACCTCGCCGGCGCTGTGCAGCAGGGCCATCCAGTGCGCCGCGTGGCGGTCTTCGATGGAGGCCAGTTCCAGCAGGGCCTCCCGGCGTTCCCCGTCGGTCAACGTCGCAAGAACGCGATACATGCGCGCGGAGGCCCGTTCGGCGTCCAGGTACCGCAGGTACCTGCGGGTCTTGTCGCTAGTCATGAGAGCTCCGCATCCATCAGTCGCGCCCGCAGCTGCTGCGCCAGCCCCGGGTTACCGGCGATCGTGAGCGCGTCGGTTGCCTCACCCCCATCGGGACCGATCACCTCGGCGCCGGCTGCCCGACAGATGACCGTGGCCGCGGCCCGGTCCCAGAGGTGCGTGCCACGCTCGAAATAGGCATCAACACATCCTTGTGCCACCCAGCACATGTCGACCGCCGCAGCCCCCGCCCGTCGGATGTCCCGCACCTCCGGCAGCAACTGCGCCACGATGGCTGCTTGCTCCGCCCGGACCTCGCTGCGGTAGCCGAAGCCGGTCGCGACCAGTGCCTGATCGAGGCTCGAACAGTCACTGACCGCAATCGCGGTGCCGTTGTGGGTGGCCATCCGGTGTTCGCTCAGCGCACCGGCCCACACTGAGCCGAGTGCGGGCGCGTTGACCACGCCAACCTGCGGGATCCCGTCCACCAGCGCCCCCACGCTGACGCCCCAGACCGGCAGCCCGTACAGATAGTTGACCGTGCCGTCGAGCGGGTCGATCACCCACGTGACCCCACTGGTCCCTTCCCGACGACCGCCCTCCTCGCCGATGACACCGTCGTCGGGACGCTGATCCAGGAGGGCCTCGATCAGTAGGGCTTCACTGCCCCGGTCCATTTGCGTCACAACGTCAGTGCCGGAACTCTTCGTGGAGACCACTTCCCGTTGCGCCCAGCCCTCGACCAGCAGGTCGGCTGCGCGCTGCGCTGCGACCAGGGCCAGCTCCAGAAGTCCGTTCATGCGTTCGCCTCGCACAGTGCCGGGCGTGACACGCGTGGGTTGGGGCAGCACTGGAACGCACATGGGCTGGGCAGGGTCAGGTCGAATGCCACCTCGGGCACCCGCCCTGCCCGCACGTCACGCACCCATTGCGCCAGGCCCGCGACAAACGCCGGATGGACACCCACGGTCGGCACCCGATGGAAGTCCATACCCAGCGTGCTGGCTGTGTCAGCGGCCTCGGTGTCCAGGTCCTGCACCACTTCCATGTGGTCGCTGACAAAACCGATCGGTGCCACGACCGCTGACGTCACCGCTCGCCCGGCCAATGACTCCAAGTGATCGTTGATGTCGGGCTCCAGCCACGGCACGTGCGCAGGACCCGACCTGGACTGGAACACGAGGTCCCACTCGTATGCGCGACCGGTGCGCGCTTGCACCTCGGCCATCAAATGACCAGCCAGGGACCGGTGCTGATCGACGTAGCCATTGCCGTGCGGACCGCTGGCCGCTGCCATGCCGATCGGGATCGAGTGGGTGGTGAACACCACCGCGCTTGCCGGGTCAGCGGCCTCGAGGACGGCCAGTAAATGCTCAAGATTCGCCTGCACGAAGCCAGGGTTGTTGTAGTACGCGGGGACCTTGACGGTTTCGATGCCGGATCCATTCGCCTCCGCGAGGTTCTCCCGGTACTGCCGGCACCCCGAGTAGGACGAGTAGGCGCTGGTGAAAACAGCGATGGCCCGCTCGACTCCCGATCCGGCCATCTGTGCGTAGGCGTCTGCAAGCCAGGGCTGACTGTTGCGGTTACCCCAGTAGACCTGCAACTCGTCGGCACGCAGAGCAGTCGCCAGCGCGTCCTGCAGCGCGCGGGTCTGCGCGTTGATGGGCGACACTCCCCCGCGACTGAAGTAGTGCTCAGCCACCGACAGCAGTCGCTGCTCGGGGACATCACGACCCGCGGTCACCTTGCGTAAGAAGGGCATCACCTCGTCCATGGCCTCCGGGCCACCGAACGACACCAGCAGAACTGCATCCATAGGCCCCATCGTGCCCATAAGCCGCCCGAGAGCGCACGCCGCCCATGCGCATCGCCATCGCGGCGGCAGGAAGTAGATTCGACAGCGTGTTCGCCCCCTACGGGCGGGTTCTGCGCACTCCCGGGGCTCCCGCCTTCACCACCGCCGGGTTCATCGGCCGCTTGCCGATTTCGATGATCAGTCTGAGACCTCGAAAGGTGTGTCGTACGGCGTCGCGGGCAGCATCGCGGCCGGTTTCGCTGTGGCCGCTGCAATTGGTGGCCCGATCGTCAGCGGATTTGTGGACAGGCACGGCCAGCATCGGGTACTGCCGTGGGCCACTGGCCTCTACGCCGTGAGCATGGTCGCCCTGCTGGTCGCTCTCGACGCCAGCTCGCCGCTGTACGTCGTCATCCCGTTGGCCGCTGGCGCGGGATTCATGATGCCCAACCTCGGATCGTTGGTCCGTGCCCGCTGGGCGTACGTTCTGCCTGGCTCCGACGGGATCCACGTCGCCTACGCCTGGGAGAGCATCCTGGACGAGGTGGTCTTCGTGCTGGGTCCGCCGCTGGCGACGGTCCTGGCCCTGCAGGTGGACCCCCGCGCCGCGCTCGTGACCTGTGTGGTGCTGGTGGTGATCGGCACGGGCTGGTTGTTCCCGCAACGGCGCACGGAACCGCCGCCGCACGGCCGCGCCAAGCGCACTGGGCGGCTGGCGGTCATGCAGCCCGGCATGCCGTTCCTGTTCTTGGCCTTCGTCTTCGTGGGCGGCATCTTCGGCTCCTTCGAGGTGGTCACTGTCGCATTCGCCCAGGAGCAGGACGCCACTTCTGCCACCGGCGTGCTGCTGGCGATCTACGCCTTCGGCTCACTGCTGGCCGGCTTCGTGTACGGCTCCCTGCGCTCGCCACGCTTCCACGGCCGGCGGATGACCCACATGCTCACCGCGATGGCCGTGGTGACCCTGGGTTTCCCGATCGCCCCCAACGTCACCGCTCTGGCTGTGGTCGCTTTCTTGGCGGGCCTGTCGGTGTCTCCCGTGCTCATCTCGGGAACCGCTCTGGTCGAGCGCATCATCCCCAACGCGCAACTGACCGAGGGCATCACCTGGACGTCCACGGGGATGGCGCTGGGTCTGGCGCTGGCCACCCCGGCCTCTGGAGCGATCATCGACGCCCAGGGCGCCCATGTCGCCTACCTGGTCACTGCCGGATGCGCCATCCTCGCCTGTGCGACCAGTTGGGCCGGGTCGTCAGTGGTCCATAGAGCAGAGGTGCGCGCTCTGGAGATCATCGCGGCGCAATCACCAGTGGCATGAGCGGGACACGCCGCCCGGGCAAGCACCGGCGGTCGGGCCGGTCTGATCTGCAACACTGAAACCGACAACGTCTCGTCTCCTTGGGGGTTTGCCCACTATGCGGGAACTGCAGTTCGATCGCCTGTCCGACGATGGAACCCACTTCGTGCTGCTCGACAGTCGGGGTGTGCGCTACAGCCTGCCGATCGACGAAGAACTCGCCGCCTCCGCCCGGCGTGGCCTGCAGCGCAACTCGGTGCGCAATGAGGCCGGCACGACAACCCCCCGCGACATCCAGGCCCTCATCCGTCAGGGCATGACGATCGACGAGGTGACGCAGACCACGGGCCTGGCTGCCGACTTCGTCCAGCGCTTCGCCGAACCGGTCGTGGCCGAGATGGATTTCGTGATCCAGCGGGCCCGACGGCTGTCGATCTACGCCTACGCGGCCGGTCAGCAGGTCCGGGTGGACGACCTGGTGGACCGGGCTGCTGCGCAGGCCGACGTACCGACCGAGGAACTCGTGTGGTCGTGCCGCAAGACCGAAGACGCCACCTGGCGCATCGATGCCTCGACCGGCGACCGGGACCTCGTGAGCCTGGTGTTCCGAGTCAGCGAGGGGACGATCACGCCCGCCGACGGTGCCACAGCCGAACTTCTGCGCGGTCGACGTGTGGTTGACCTGACTGATAGCGAGGACTCGGGGCGGATCCCGGAGCACTGGGACGCCCTGCACCCGGCGGCCAAAGCAGCCGCAGCAGCCCGGGTTCCGCGGGCACCGGAGTCAGCACCCGACGACCCCAGCAGGATCTTCTAAGCGCTGTTCACGATCAGCGGTTTTTGTTGGCTCTTCACAATTGAGCGTGTGGCGGGCCTCGAGTGGGCCGGTCGTCCGGTACGGCCACGACGCTCCGAGGACTACACCGGATACTGAGACAAACCAACGCAACGGCCACGCACCAGCGGCGGAGCCACCGATGCGATCAACCGACGCCGCACTTTCAGGGTGTCGACGTCGCCGCGATCAGCGACCGTGCGAAGCGCAGGGCCGCCTCCACCACGTCGTCGCCATCGGCGGTCCGGGAGACACGAAGGCTCCAGTCGTCCATGGCAATAGCACCGGTGTAGCCGTGGTCGGCCTCACACTGCGGATCGCCGCACGTCGCCGGCTCGAGGTCGATCCGACTGATGCTGCCCCAGTTGACCGTCAGGACGACCTCCGAGGGCAAGTCGCCGGGCCTGAAGTGCGCGGGGTTGTCCACCACCCGCTGCACCACCACCGGACCGATCCGCGAGACCGGAACGCTCTCGGTGGCCGATGTGGCCTGCAGGGTCGCCTCTGGCTGACCGTCGGAGTGCTCGTCAACATGTACGACCAACAGGCGGGTCCTGGTGAGCAGCAGGACCGTGATGTGGCGGCGGATCTCGTCAGCCCGGTCGAAAGTCGTCTCGTGCTGGACGATGAAATCAACGACACTTTCTTGCCCCAAGGCGTTGTTCAGGACGTCCTGGACAACGTCGGGGTAGTAACCGGTGCGTTCAATCGCCTCCCGCAGCGAAGGGCGGGCGGCTGCCGGGGTGGACATGTCACTCATCTTCGCACCCGGCTACTGCCGCCAGCACCGCTGGATCCACGCTCATCCGGGGAGCCTGCGAGCTTCGAGATCTGCCCGGATCAGGGCAGGGCCGCTCCAAGCCGCAGCACCGACCACGGCCAGTGACCTTCCCGACACAATGATCGGGTTGAGTTCCAGTCGGGTGAGTTCGGGTAGATCGTCGGCCAACTGCCCCACGCGGTGGATCAGACCAGCGAGCAGCTCGATGTCCACGGGTGGGGAATCCCGGTAGCCGAAAAGCAGTGGGGCCGCCCGGGGCGCTTTGATCAAATCGTCCACGTCCCGGTCGGTCAGCGGCGGGATCCGATAGCCGCGATCAGCCAGTAGCCGTGTCACCTCACCGGCGATGCCGAAGGAGACCACCGGACCGAACAGCGCATCCTCGCGCTTCTCGATCACGGTGGCGACGCCGGTGGGGGCCTGCTGCTGCAGCAGGAGGCGCTTCTGGGCTTCGGGAGGCAACGTGGCGATCATCGACAGGTACGCCGTGCGCACGGCACCCTCGTTCTCAAGGTTGACCCGGACACCGCCGAGGTCGGGACGGTGGACCAGTCCGGGATGTGCGGTCTTGAGCACCACCGGATAGCCCACCTCGGAGGCGACAGCCACCGCCTGTGCCTCGCTGGTGACCAGATGGGAGTCCCACAGGTGGATTCCGTAACACCCCAGGAGTTCCTGCAGGTCCTCGTTGTCGACCGGCACCAGGGCCTGGCCACCGTGCGCGGTCGAGGCCTTCTCCCGGATCCCACGGATGGTCCGCCTGGCTTGCTCGGCCATCACATCGGGCAATTCCGGAACAACTCCTCGGGGAGTGTCCAACCAACGTGCGTAGACCACGAGGGTTGACAGCGCTTTGACCGCCGGTTCGACCTCGTGGAAGACGGGGACCGACCCGCGCCCCGGTAGCCCGAAAGGACCCTCCAAGGCGATGACTCGCCGGTCGTGCTCCTCGGCCATCAGGACGGCCACGATGGGTTTGGTCGACGTCTCGGCCAGTTCCGCCAACGTCTCCCGCACGCTTGGGCTCTCCCCCCGGATCACCGGCACGTGCAGCACGACCACAGAGTCGGCCTGCTCGTCGGCGATCGCTGTGGCGACCGCTTCGCGCAGTTCCTCGAGGTCGGTCTGGTGGCCGAGCAGCACCGGGTCACCGGCGACGTCCAGGCCATTGGCCTCGCACGCATCCGCCGTCAGCACTCCGAGGGCATCACTGTTGCCGATCACCGCCACCCGACGGCCTCTGGGCAGCGGTTGGAAGGTCAATAGGCTCGCCACGTCGAACAACTCCGACAGGGAGTCCACTTGCATGACGCCGGCCTGCTCGAACATGGCATCCACAGCGGCCGTCGGCAAGGCAGTCCGGCGCACCGTGTGTCCCAGCGGCAGCGACTGCGAGCTGCGGCCTGATCGCACCGCCACGATGGGTTTGCGGGCCCCCAGCCTGCGCGCCACTCGAGCGAACTTGCGCGGATTACCGATGCTCTCCAGATACAGAAGGACCAAGGTCGTGGCGTCGTCGTCCTCCCAGTACTGCAGAAGGTCGTTGGCCGACACGTCGACCCGATTGCCGGCCGACACGAACGTGGACACTCCCAGACCGCGCTGTTCGGCGGTCATCAACAGCGACAACCCCAGCGCCCCGGACTGGGCGAAGAAGCCGATGCGCCCGCGCGGCACATTGGCCGGGATCAGGGACGCGTTGAGTTGGATGTGCGGATCGGTGTTGATGATTCCCAGGGCGTTCGGGCCGATGATCCGCAGGCCGTTGGCGCGCGCGTGGGCGATGAGGCGCTTCTGCAGGGCCCTACCCTGCTCACCGGACTCCGCGAATCCCGCTGAGACGACCACCGCCCCGCGAACGCCGGCCTGGCCGCACTCACTGATCGCATCGAGCACCTGCTCGGCGGGCAAGGCGATCACCGCCAGGTCGATCGGTCCGGGCGCGTCGGCCAGTGTCCGGTAGCAGGGCACGCCCTCGATCGCATCGACCTCGGGATGGACTCCCACCAGCGATCCTGTGAACTCGGCCATCCGCAGGTTGCGCAGCAGCGTGTTACCGACAGTGCCCTCCCTGCGGCTGGCACCGAGCAGCGCCACCGACCCGGGCGCCAGCAACGAGGCCACGGATCGGGCTTCTGCCCGGTGCTCCCTTGCCTGCATCACCTCACGGGAGTCCTGGGTCGGGCTGATGTCGAAGTGCAGTTTCACCACACCTTCATCCATCGCCTGTGTGGGTTTGTAGCCGGCTTCCTCGAAGGTGGCCAGCATGCGCCGGTTGCTCGGTAGTACCTCAGCGACGAACCGGGTGATCCCACGCTCCCTGGCAGCACACGCCAAGTGCTCCAAGAGGATCGATCCGAGGCCCCTGCCCTGATGCTCGTCACTGATCACGAAGGCGATCTCGGCCTCCGCGCGGTCAATGCGGTCGTAACGTCCGACGCCGATGATCTGACCACCGACCAGGGCCAGGAACGCCACCCGGTCGGTGTGATCCACGGTGGTGAAGCGGTCGAGATCCTTGTCGGTCAGTCGCGGGTACGGAGCGAAGAACCGGTAGTACACCGTCTCAGCAGACAAGGACTCGTGGAAGGCCGCGAGGGCCTCGCGATCGCTGGGACGGATGGGCCTGATGTGGAAGATCCGCCCATCCCGGGCAATGACATCGGCCTCCCAATGCTCTGGATAGTCCGGGATCTCAGCGGGCATGACCCCACCGTATCGACCACAGGCCGCTGGCGCCGTCCTGCTGTGGACCGACCGAAGATCGCCCGACACGACCCGGATATAATTTGCGGCAGAGAGTACTTATCACTATCTTGACTTCGGCCGATAGTTCGGTTGTGAGTACATGAACGACCACTCAGACTTGTTTGGAGGTGCGAGATGACCGCCGACCTTATGCTGCTGCAACAGAGGCAGGAGCTCCTCTGCGCACGTATTGCTGCCACGACCGATCCGTACCTCCGGGAGAACCTCCAGAGCGACCTGAAGGCCATCACCGATCGCATCGAGGCACTCTCCAATCCCGCCGCCTGAGCGGACACGCACGCCTATCCACAGGCATCCCACACGCACCACCCATTGCGCGGTTCTGTCACTGGCCTGAGTGAGAATGAGGCCCATGGCTTCAGGAACTCTCATCCCGCCCGACGAGGGTCACGTCACCGATATCGACGTCTCCGCGGAGATGAAGTCGAGTT
>JALOLM010000369.1 GCA_025455985.1 Candidatus Nanopelagicales bacterium
GCAGGACATGGGCGCGGGGGTCGAGGGGTTCGGTGCCATCGACGCCGAGCACGGCCGGTCGCTGGCCCTCAGCCGTGATGCGCGCTGGCGCGGGCTGATCACTGATCCGTACACCGGGGTCTTGACCCAGATGTCGTCCAAGGCCTACCGCATCCCCGACCCGATGAAGCGCGCCGTGCGAGCCCGGGATCGCCGCTGCCGCTTCCCCGGATGCGCGACCAGCGCGAAGCACACCGACACCGACCACGTCATCGCCTGGCCCAAAGGTGCGACGCGGCCGCAGAACCTCGCGCCGGAGTGCCGTCGGCACCACCGCGTGAAGACCCATTCGGGGTGGAGCTGCGAGACCAACTCCGATGGGTCCATGACCTGGACCAGTCCGCTGGGCACCCGGCACACGAGCTACCCCTGGGACTACAACAACCCGGAGTACTGATCCGCGCCGAACAGTCGCGCCGGAGCGCGCCACAGCACCTCGGGCATGTCCAGCCCCGCGTCGAGCAGGACCTGGATCTGGTGGGCGTATGAGTAGGGGATGTTCGGGAAGTCCGACCCGAACAGCACACGACCCTGCTCGCTGAGGTGACGCAATCGCGGAAGGAGGGACCCAGGGAAGGGTTCGAGTTCCTGCATGAAGTCGGTCAGCCCCATGGTGGTGTCCAGCCAGGTGTTCGGCCGGGACTTCGCCATGCCCAAGAACTGCTCGAACTCACCTGCCCCCAGGTGAGCGATGATCACCTTGAGTCCGGGATGCCGGGTCATCACCTCGCCGATGGGGCCCGGTCCGGTGAACCGGCCAGGCAACGGCGCCGAGCCGCAATGGATGAGGACGGGGATGCCGGCCTCGGCGACCATGCCCCAGACATCGTCGAGCAACGGATCACGTGGATCGAAGTCGCCGACCTGCAGGTGGACTTTGAACACCCGCGCCCCGCGCTCCAGGGCGGACATCACGTACGCGCCAGCAGAGGGCTCCGGGTAGAAGGTCGCTGTGGGAATGCAATCCGGCACGTCCTCGGCGAAATCCAGGGCCCACTGCGACAGCCACTGGGCCATGACCGGCTTGTGGGCGTAGACCAAGGCGGTGAACCGCCGGACGCCCATCCGGCGCAGGTGCGCCAGACGCACATCGTCGGCCGAGCGGTACTCGATCGGCCAATGGACACCGTAGTTGACAGCCGCGTCGTCGAAGTAGCGCCAGACCGACCGCATGACCGGCTCGGGCAGGAAATGGGTGTGGACGTCGACCACTCCTGGGATGCCCAACTTCTCCCACAACGTGGGCAAGGCCTCGTCAGTGAGCACTTCGTCGTGCGGCCGCCACGGCCCGCTCGGCATCGCGCTTGGCCTCCCGGGCCGCGATGTCCTGACGCTTGTCGTGGGTCTTCTTGCCGCGGCCCAGCCCGATCTCCACCTTGGCGCGGCCATCCTTGAAATAGAGCTTCATGGGCACGAGGGTCAGGCCGCTCTGCTTCGTCTTGCCGATCAGGCGATTGATCTCGTGCGCGTGGAGCAGGAGTTTGCGGGGGCGGCGCGGCTCGTGATTGGTCCAGGTCCCCTGGTCGTACTCGGGGATGTGCACGCCCATCAGCCAGACCTCGCCGTCGCGCACCTCCGCATAGCCGTCGACCAGGGATGCCCGACCCGCCCGCAGCGACTTGACTTCGGTGCCCTGCAGAACCAGCCCGGCCTCCCAGGTGTCCTCGATGGCGTAGTCGTGCCGGGCTCGACGATTGACCGCGATGACCTTCTGGCCCGTCTCCTTCACCACGTCAGCACCGGACGGGGACCTTGGCGCCGCCGTACCAGCCCATCGGGTCGTATGGCGTGCCGTTGACATGCACCTCGTAGTGAAGGTGCGGGCCGGTCACCCAACCGGTGGTGCCGACTCGGCCGATCAGTTGCCCCTGTTTGACCTTCTGACCGGCCGAAACCAGAGCCACCGACTGGTGGGCGTACATCGTGGAGATCCCTGAGCCGTGCTGGATCAGTGTGTGCAGGCCAAAAGGCCCGCCGTTCTCCACGGAGATCACGACCCCGTCTGCTGCCGAATAGATGGGTGCCCCCTGACCGGCGCTGATATCGGTGCCGGTGTGGCAGGACCGGTACCCATAGACGGGGTGGATCCGAGGACCGACGTTCTGACCGACGGAGGCGCCCGGAGTCGGCCAGGCGAGCCCATCAGCACCGATGTTGATCGGAACCCCCGCCTGACCCTGCGAGGCCTTGGCCGCTGCGGCGCGCGCGATGGCCGCGATCCGTTCCTGCTCGGCCTTGTACTGCCGGTACTGCTTCTTGACCGCCTCGCGGCGCTGCTTGGCGTCGCGTAGCGCGGAGGCCCGGGCAGCAACCAGTTCGTCGATCTTGGCCTTCGCCGCGTCTGCCTTGGCCTTCGCGTCCGCCGCTTCGGCGACCAGCGCCTCAGCCTCGGCCTGCGCCTCCTCAGCCTTGACCTCCAGCGTCTTCAGGCTGGCCAGTCGGATGTTCAGTTGCGCCTTGGCCGCACCCAGATCGGTCAACGTGTTGTTGTTCCCCTGGGCGATCGATCGCAAGGTCTCCATCCGCGAGGCGAAGTCACCGGGGTCACTCGCATCGAGCAGGATCTCGACCTCGGACATCACCCCACCCTGGGTGTACACCTGGCGGGCCATCTGTCCGATCCGCTGCTCAAGGAACGCGATCTGCTGCTCGGTCTCAGCGATCTCCTGCTTGGCCTGGGCCACCTTGGCGATCGCCACCGCGACCTTGCGGTCTGCGACCGCCTTGCGCTCTTGCGCGCTGGTCAACTCGGCTTGCGCTTGGGCCAGCTCCTTGCGGGCGGCGGGGAGGTTCTGCTTCGCAGCGTCCAGCTTGCCGATGGCGGCGGCGACCTTCTTGTCCGCTGATGCCAGATCATCGAGGGCCTCTTCGACCTGCTCATTGATGTCCTCAGCCTGGACGGGCAGCCCCACGTAGCCCAGCCCGAGGCCGATGACCATCGACGCGGCCACGTAACGCGCCCGACGCGACGGTCGTCTGGACATTCTGGACATGATGTCTACCAGGGTACCTTCACACTTTGAGATATCGGCGCAATGTGAG
>JALOLM010000049.1 GCA_025455985.1 Candidatus Nanopelagicales bacterium
TTTGTCATGACCGACTTCGTCTGGGGTCTGCGCCACCCCGTCGAATCGGTGGCCGCCGGCCAGGACCTCGAGATGCCGTTCCGCCAGCAGCGAGCCGCCACGTTGCCCGTCGCGGTGCGTGACGGTCGCTTGGGCCGAGCCGACATCGAAGCGGCGGCAAGCAGGATTCTGGGTGCACAGATCCGGCTCGCCCTGCGCGCGCGCCCCACTCCGGAACCCCACGTCGTGGCCTGTGCCGAACACCGCGCGCTGGCGCGAGAAGCCGCTGTTTTGGGCACCGTGATGCTGCGCAACGAGGATGTCCTTCCACTGTCGCCGCATACGAGCGTCGCGGTGCTCGGCCGTCTTGCCGACACGTCCAACCTCGGCGACGTCGGCTCGTCGCAGGTGGTTCCGCCGTCGACCGTGTCGATCCTCGAAGGGCTCACAGAGCAACTCCATGACCTTGTCAGAAGGCCTGAGAACGACACCGTGCAGGCCGCGGTCGAGGCCGCCCGTGATGCAGCCACGGCAGTGGTGGTTGTCGGGCTGTCAAGCGTCGATGAGGGGGAGGCGTTCGTGTCCAGCAACCTCGACGCGATCGGCCTATTGGGTCCGGTGGCCAGGAACCCACTGGTCGGCAGGGTCATCGCGGTCTTCCTCACATTGGTCGGCAAACTCAAGAAGGTCGGTGGGGATCGGCGGGATCTGCACCTGCATGAATCCGACGTGGCCTTGATCCAGGCCGTTGCGCGCGTCAATCCACGCACGGTCGTAGTGGTCGTGGCCGGTGGCACGGTCATGTGTGATCCGTGGGAGTCGCAGGTCGGCGCTCTGCTGCTGGCCTGGTACCCCGGCATGGAGGGTGGCCGCGCGCTGGCCGATGTCCTGCTCGGAACCGCCGAGCCCGGTGGTCGGCTGCCGGTGGCGATCCCGGTCAGGCGCGAGGATCTGCCGGAGGTGGACTGGAAGGCCAACCGGGTCGCGTACGGCCGGTGGTGGGGCCAGCGGAAGTTGGACCGCGACCACCTCACCGCAGCGCACCCGTTCGGCTTCGGGTTGGGCTACACGACGATGGTGTTGCGCAGTGCAGAGATGTCCGGGCCCGAAACCGTCGAGGTGGAGGTCGCCAACACCGGGTCGCGCGACGGCCGCCATGTAGTGCAGGTCTACGCCCGCGCCGAGGGTGGTGAGGCCCCTGTCCTGGTCGGATTCGCACCGGTTCGAGTCCCGGCCGCAACCACAGTGACCGTATCCGTGCCGATCACATTGGCACCACTTCAGCGATGGACCGAGGGTCGCATGGTCGACCCCGATGAACCGGTGAGATTGACCGTCGCCTCGTACGCCGGTGATCCGCAGGCGCTGTCGATCTGAGGTTGAGCCGCAGGTACACCCGGGAGTGTGGGGTCGGGCTCACCGTGGCCGCGACGGGTAGCCGGTGTCGAAATGCTGATAGTCCGGGGTCGCGATGTCCTGCCAGATCCACCCCCGTTTGGTGAAGGCCCGCCAGACCGGTCCACCCTCGAGGATCTTGCCCTTTCCAGCCGTTCGCGCCGCGTGACGGGCGGTGGGCATGAAGCAGTCGCAGCGCGGATCCAGCCAGGGGTTCTCACGCGGATTGATGTCCACGGCCCTACCGTTCGCGTGCGGCGAGTCTGCCGCGGCCGAGTTGGCCTGGGAGGCCTGTCGGCAGTTGTACGCCGACGTGTTGTCAGCGGCCATACTCGCGTTGTCGTCACCGCCGAACTCCTCGATCGGTCGCATGGAACGGATCGGGAACCGCGCGTCGAAGATGTCGCTGAAGATGGCGGCCACATCCTCGGCAACATCGCGGTTGACCACCAGCGAGCCACGCTTGACGCCACCCTTCCACGAGCGGAAGTTGACCTCGACCCGTCGCAGGTCCGCCCGTCTGGCTGGGCAGCCCGGGCGCACGACACCGGCACTGCGCATCGCCTCCCACTGCGCATCGGGGATCCGGCGAATCCGGGCGTCGGCCTGCGGCGGGGGTTTGCGCGTGACGGCCGGGGTGGGTGTCGGAACCGGGGACGCGGGTGGGGTGGGCGTCGGTGACGCACACGCCGCGAGCAATGCGACCGCGCACACCCACGACGCCTTCACCGGCGCTCTCCCAACCCCACCACCGCAAGACCCAGCAGGATCAGGGCGCACCCCAGCCAGCCCGCGGCAGGCAACGACTCGCCAAGCACCATGACTCCCAGCATGGTGGCGCCGACCGGCTCCAGCAGAGTCAAGGTCGCGATGTGCCCGGGCTGCAGAACCGGAAGTCCCAGACCGAACAGCAGGTAGGCCAGGGAGGTCGCCGCCAGCCCGAGCCACAGAGCCAGGGCCATGCCACCGGCCGACCACACCCATCCCGCTGTTGCGAGAAACGGCACCAGGATGAGTGCACCGATCGTGAAAGACACCGCGAGCACCACGCTCGGGGAGTGCCCGTCGCGCGCCAACCGTGCCCCGAAGACGGTGTAGACCGCATACGAGCCACCGGCCAGCAGCGCGAAGCCCACACCGATCGGATCGACCGACCCGCCGCCGGTCAGCAACGCCAGCCCAGCCAGGGCCACAACGGTCGCTGCCAGCCACAGCCACCCCGGGGCACCCTCCTGAGCCAGCCACCCCAGCAGACCCGCGAGCAGCGGGGCCGATCCCAGCGCGACGAGGGTCCCCACCGCCACCCCCGTGCGCTCAAGACCTGCGAAGAAGAACGCCTGGTAACCGGCCACCCCACAGGCAATGACCCACACAACAGGACGCCGAAGCAGCGGCCGGCATTGTGACCATCGACCGCGCCAGCCCACGAACGCCAACATCCCGACCGCTCCCTCGAGCTATCGCTCTGCGGCCACTGATTGTGGTGAAGCATCTGTTGCGAGCAACTCCTTGGAGGTGCCGGAAGTGGAGAAGAGCGCTGCAGCGGCCAGGACCCCCAGCACCCCGATCGACGTGCGACTGCGAGTCAAGCGACCGCCCCACCGATGAGCACCCCGATGCCGTAGGTCGCCGCCATCGCCAGTGCCCCGCCCGCGACGTTGCGCAGCACTGCGCGGTGGATCCTGGCTCCGCCCAGTTTGGCGCTGACATACCCGGTGACGACCAGGGCGAGGAGCACAGCGATGAATGTCGCGGCCACGCGGATACCCGGGTCGAACAGCGCCATGCCCAGTAGCGGCAACGCCGCCCCGGCGGTGAACGCCAACAGCGAGGAGATCCCAGCTGCCCACGGGTTGAGGTATTCGCCGGGCTCGATGCCGTACTCCTCGCGAGTGTGGGCAGCGATCGCATCGCGCGCCGTGAGCTCTTCAGCGACCTCACGAGCCACGTCCTTGGACAGCCCTCGCTTCTCGAATATGTCCGCGAGTTCGGTCAGTTCCTCCTCGGGATGCTCGGCCAACTGGCGCTGCTCGCGGGCGACCGCGGACTGCTCGATGTCGCGCTGCGAACTGACCGATACGTACTCCCCCGCGGCCATCGACAGCGCCCCGGCGACCAGGCCGGCCAGACCCGCCACCAGGATCGCCTCGGTGCTGGTCGTGGCCCCTGCCACGCCGAGCACCAGGCCCGCGGTCGACACGATCCCGTCATTGGCACCGAGCACGGATGCCCGAATCTTGTTGGACCGCTCAGCCAGCGCGGCCCCGCTGCGTTCGTTCGGCTCGTCGGTCACCGGGCCAGCCTAGTTGTGCGGTCCGGCCCGCAGTTCGTCCTCGACGGCGCGGCCCAGTCTCAGGATCGTGCCGGACGCGGCCCAAATCCGGCGTTTGAGCGCCGCACAAGCCAGAATGAACGCCATGCGCTTGGCGAACACCCTCCTCAACGGCGTGGTGCGTCATTTCACCACCGACCAGTCGGTGCGGGCCGGCGTCATCACCGCCGCCTGGGCCGCGGCTGCGAGCTACTCGCGCGGGTTGCTGCCGCGGACTCCCGTTCAGCAGGCTGGGGTCACCGGTGTGAGTTCGACGGCGTACTACGCGCTGGGGGCGACGACCTGGGCCACGGTTTCAAGCATCGCGGCCGGCACACCAGGGTCGCGTCCCGGACCCACTGCCCGGCTCGTGGCAGCCGCGGCGACCGCCGGCGGCGGCAAACTGGGCGAAGTGGCGCTGCGCCCCAGGAGCGGGGACTCGTTGGTCAACGGCATCGCGTGGTCGGAGCTGAAACTGCTGTCGGTCGTCGGGCTCGCCGGCGGCCTGGTGACGGTTAGCGACCTGATCGCCCACGACGTGCTCAAGCTGCAGCGAACGCCGCGCACCACGCTGGCCCTTGACCTGGGGATGGGCGTCCTGATGGCCGGTGGCACGCTCGTGCGCCGGTATCGCAGGGCCAACAAGTACGGCGGCGACACCCACCTGCTCAATGCCGTGAAGAAGACCGACGACGGAACCGCCTTGACGATCCGGGCGCGAACGGCGGCTGTGGCCGCTGCAACGGCCGGGGGGTCGGCGCTCGGCTTGGCGACCTTGGCAGTCACCGAACAGGCCGGCGCTCGCTTGGTCGCGCGCGGCGTCAACGCCATGGGACATCAGGACCTCGGCGAGTTCAGCGACTTCATCGGCCATGGCGTGATGCTCACCGGTCTGGCAGGTCTGGGAGTCCTGGGCTTGAAGCAGGTGCGTGCGGCCACACAGAAGAAGTCCGAGGTCATCGAGCCCGCATATCGCGAACGCCCCGAATCGCCCTACGTTTCGTGTGGTCCTAACAGCGAGATCGACTTCGACGACATCGGCAAGGAGGGCCGACGTTTCGTCATCATGCGCCTGACTCCCGAGGAGATCGAAGCGGTGATGGGAGGTCACGCGGCCGAGCCGGTCAGGATCGTGGTCCCACGGGAGGGCTCGATCGAGCACCGCGCCGAACTCGCGGTGCGGGAGTTGACCAATACCGGGGGTCTGCAGCGAAGTCTGATTTGCGTGGCGTCCCCGACCGGAGTCGGCTACGTGAACTACGTGATGGCCGAGGCCCTCGAGTACCTCACGCGCGGTGACTGCACGGTGGTCGTGCCGCAGTACGCCTATGTACCCAGCGCCTTGGCCTTGAACAAGACCGAGGAAGGCGTCGAACTGCAGGCCGCCGTCATCGGGGCCATTTCCCGTCGGCTGGACGAACTCGCCCCGGCCAACCGGCCGCGCATCGTGCAGTTCGGGGAGAGTCTCGGGGCACAGGTGGCCGCGGACGTGGCCGGTCCCAGTGGAGTGGAACGCTTCGACGACCTCGGTCTGGAGTCCGGGCTGTACCTCGGTGTCCCCTTCCGCAGCACTCTGTGGAAGGCCTGGCTGCACGACAGCGAGTACATGTCCGCCGGCGGCCGGCTGATAAACGTCTCCGAGGCCGGTGAGATCGCCCCCGGCCAGCGCCGCCACGTGATGATCAATCACCATGACGACCCGATCAACAAGTTCTCCTACCAGATGGTCGTCCAGCGGCCCTGGTGGTTCGGCCCCCCTGAGACCAGGCCCCCTCTGGTGCCGCGCGAGACCCTGTTCCGTCCCATGATCAGCTTCGTCATCGCACTGGTCGATCTGCTCAACGGGATGGATTCGAAGCCCGGCGAGTTCGTCCTGCACGCTCACGACTACCGCATCGATTTGCGCGAGGCGCTGGAGAAGACCTTCGACCTGCCCGTGACGCTCGATCAGCGCGACCAGATCGAATCGGCTTTGCGCCGTCGCGAGCAGGAATGGGCCGAGAAGCGGCTGATCGCCCGGACCGGCGAGAAGGCCCTGCGTCAGTTGCGCAGCACGATCAACTCCTGGGGGATGGACACGGTCAATCTGCAACTCGACGAGAAACCGAGTGACGAAGCCTCTGGCCGGCTCATCGAGTATCTGAACGCCCGCCTCGGCCAATCCGGAAGTTCCGGCTTGAGCTGACCGGGCCTACTTGCTGGCGTCGCGATACTTGCGGATCGCCAATGGCGCGAAGATCGCGAGCAGCACGATCATCCAGCCGATCGTCACCAAGATCGGGTACTGACTCGGGAAGCCGTCACCCACATAGGGGTTCGGGTTGCCGAACAGTTCTCGCGTAGCGGCAGTCAACGTGCTCACGGGGTTCCACTCTGCGATCGGTTGCAGGATCGCCGGCAACGCCGCCGGCGGGACGAACACGTTCGAGATGAACGTCAGCGGAAAGATCGTGACGAACGTCAGCTGCTGGGCGGCCTCGGTGTTGGGCACCGACAGCCCGATCCAGATTCCCAGCCACGACATCACGTGCGCGAAGGCCAGCAGCAGCACGACCGCGAGCAGGAACGCCGCCAAACCGTTGTTGACCCGCCAGCCGACAACCAGGCCGGCCAGCATCAGCACCACCAGGATTCCCGCCTGGTAGATCGTGTCCGCCACGGTCCTGCCCGACAACACCGCTGATCGCGCCATCGGCAGCGAGCGGAACCGGTCGATCAGTCCCTTGCCCATATCGTCGGCCATGCCGACCGCCGTGGTGGCCGACGCGAAGGCGATCGTCTGCGCGAAGATGCCCGGCATTAGGAACTCTTTGTAGTCCCCGCCGTCGGGCAACGGGATGGCGCCGCCGAACACGTAGGCGAACAACAGCACGAACATGATCGACTGCAGGATCGCGAAGATCGCCAGTTCGGGGATCCGGGGGATGCGCTTGAGATTGCGCCACATTATGACCATCGAGTCCGACAGCGGACCCGTCTGCAAGGCGCTCATGCGCTCTCCTCCACGTTCTCGTCAGCGGTGTGATGCCCGGTCAGCGTCAGGAAGACGTCGTCCAGGGTGGGTCTGCGCAAGGCCACGTCGTCGATTGCGATCCCGGCCTCCCCCATCGCCTGCACAACTTCGACCAACTGCTGGGCGCCCCCAGAACTCGACGCGATCAGCCGCCGGGTGTGCTCATCGACCTCCACCTCGCTGCCAGCCTGACCGCCGAGCACCTGCCGCGCCTGGTCCAGCAGCGCGCGGTCCTTGACCACCACTTCGATCCGTTCCCCACCGACCTGCGCCTTGAGCTCGTCGGCCGTGCCCTTGGCGATGATCTTGCCGGTGTCCACAACGGCGATCGTGTCTGCCAGTTCGTCGGCCTCCTCGAGGTACTGGGTCGTGAGCAGCAGTGTTGTCCCCTGCCTGACCAGGTCGCGGATGACCTCCCACATCCCAAGACGGCTGCGCGGATCCAGCCCGGTGGTGGGCTCATCGAGGAACAGCAGGTGCGGCTGGCCGGTCAGGGCCCCGGCGAGGTCAAGCCGGCGTCGCATACCGCCGGAGTACGTCTTGACTGTGCGGCCACCGGCGTCGGTGAGGTTGAACTGCTCCAACAACTCCTCGGCCCGGGCCTTCGCGCGCGCTTTGGGCATCTCGTAGAGCCGGCCGAACATGTAGAGGTTCTCCCAGCCGGTCAGGTTCTCGTCGACCGCGGCGTACTGCCCGGACAGCCCGATCGCGCGGCGCACGTCCTGGGCCTGCTTGACGACGTCGAAACCGGCGACGCGGGCGCTTCCCCCATCGGGGCGCAGGAGGGTGGCCAGGATGCGGACTGTGGTCGTCTTGCCGGCACCATTGGGTCCGAGCAGTCCGAGCACCGTCCCTTCGGGCACCACCAGATCGACCCCGTCGAGGGCACGTACCTCAGACGACCCCCGCCGTGCTGGGTAGATCTTCACCAGGCCCTCGGCCTCGATCGCATAAGTCATAGGCCTGACTGTAAGGCGCACCTAAGACACGACGCCACCGGGGTTTTCGCGGTGAAATGCCCTGTTCTGTGCTGATTTCGCACTCAAAGTAGGTGCTTGGCTACGGAAAGTGAATTACGTCACACCCATGGGGAGCGGGCAGTGGCCTTCGTCACAGTCGGTTGTGGTACCCCGCCAGGCATGCAAGGGTCGAAGAAGACGCGTCGGAGATGTCTTCGATGCGGCGAGGATCAAGACAGGTCCTCGTTGACCGCCCCACGGACCGCGGCGCAGTACCGGCCACGCGAGGGGACGTCCGACCTAGGAATTGTTTTGCGTAAAGCATTTGTGATGCCCGTTGCCGCCTTCGCCATCGCCGGTCTCGGCGCCACCACCGTGGCAGCCCCTGCGTTGGCCGCCCCCACCGCTTCGAAGAAGCAGAACGACCGCAAGGACCGCGCGTCCCGGGGCAAGGCTGCGTACCCCATCCAGTACAAGTACGTGAAGAAGTACAGCCTCAACAAGAAGCAGCTGCGCGAGATCGCGATCGCGAAGGTGTGGGCCAAGGGCTCCATGCCCCGCAAGGTCCGCCAGTGCGAGTCCGGTGGCTACTACGGCATCAACACCGGCAACGGCTACTACGGCGCCTACCAGTTCGCCGCCGGCACCTGGCGCGGCATCGGCGGTGGCAAGTACTCCTCCTACGCCCACCAAGCGCCGAAGTTCGCCCAGGACCACATGGCCTGGAAATTGTGGAAGCAGTCAGGCTGGGGCCCCTGGGGCTGTGCCTGATCCAGCGTTGTGACGGACTCCCGGTTCCCGCAAGGGGCCGGGAGTTCGTGCTTTCCTGGAGGACTCTTGCGCCGCCACGGCAAAAGGAGGCCGGCGGGGCCCCCAGCACGCCGCTGCCCGCCCCCGGCTCAAACCGGCACAACCACTGCCGCACCACCGCGGCGGGGGTCGGCGTGGGCGACAACTTGACCATCGGCGCCAACCAGCACGGCGTTGACGCCGCCGAAGTAGAAGTGGCGATCCGGCCACATGCTCACCTCGCCCAGTTCCCGCAGGCCGGTGATCTGCCCAGCGCTCAAACCGGGCTCGACCTGGATGATCCCCTGGTTGTCAACATGCACGCGAGGCGCCTCGACCGCACCGGCCAGGTCCGAGTCGCCGCCCAGCAGCAGCGTGATCACCCTCGTCAAGGCACTGCGGATCCGCTCACTGCCGCCCGTCCCCAGCACCAGCATCCCCCCGTCGAACGCCACGACGCTGGGAGCCATCATCGAGCGGATCCGCTCACCGGCCTGGGCGGATTCCGGGCCGCCCGGGTGCAGATCGTCCTCGCCCATCATGTTGTTCAAGTGCACGCCGGTGCCGGGCAGCATCACGCCACCGCCGACCCCGTTGGACAAGGTCAAGGCGGCCGCCATCCCATCGGAGTCCACGACGCTGATGTGAGTGGTCCCGGCGGTGGAGGTCGGACCGCTGACCTGACCCTTGAGCCAGGCTGTGGTCTCGGTCAAGGCCTCGGCAATCGCCGCCGGTGACGGATGGGCGTCGTCAGCGAGATCACCGAGCACATGGGCCACGATCGACCCGCCCAACGACGGCATCGGGTTCGTGGCGATCGTGCCATTGCGGATCGCTGTCACCAGGGGCTCGCGCTCCACAACCCGATACGCCCGCAGGTCCTGCACGGTGATCGGGCCGTCGGGCATCAGTTCGGCGAACTGCTCAGCGAGGTCGGCGATCCCGCTGACCCGCCCGGCGGCTAC
>JALOLM010000050.1 GCA_025455985.1 Candidatus Nanopelagicales bacterium
GAGGCCGGCAACGGTCCACCTTCGACTGCAGCGACTGCGGTGCGGAGATCACCGCCGAAGCGCTGATGGAACCTTGACCACCACCGCCGCGGACGCGGCCCCCACCCGGCTGGTCTTTCAGCGGTGGCCGCAGGACCGCGACGAACTGCACCTGTTCACCGAAGTCGTGTTCGGCGTGTCCGTCCCCCGCATCAAGGTCTGCGACGGGCACACAAGCCCCTTCGAAGCGCTCGCGCAGGCGTACTTCGCGGAGGTCCCCGTCGCCCTCTGGCACGGCAGCCGAGGCTTCGGCGGGAAGTCCTTCAACCTGGCCCTCCTCTCCGTCCTCGAGGCGACCTGCCTGGGCGCTTCAGTCACCATCCTCGGCGGGTCCGGGCAGCAGTCGATGCGGGTCTACGAACACATGCTCGGCATGTGGCACCACCCCTACGCCCCCAAGCAGGTCCTCGCAGGGGAACCGACCCGCTACCTGACCCGGTTCCGGAACGGCAACTCCATCGTCGCGCTCACCGCATCCCAGACCAGCGTCCGAGGCCCCCACCCGCAACGGCTCCGCATGGACGAGATCGACGAGATGGACCAGGGCATCTTCACCGCCGCGATGGGTCAGACGATGCGGAACAAGAAGAACCCCGAGATCGACACGCAAACCGTCGCGTCCAGCACCTGGCAGTACCCGGACAAGACGATGGCGTGGGCGATGAAAGAGGCGGGGCAGAAGGGGTGGCCGGTCCACTCCTGGTGCTACCGGGAAACGTCCGCTGAGGGCGGCTGGCTGACAGCAGAAGAGATCGAGAGGAAGCGGAACGAAGTCCCGCAAGCGATGTGGGTGGTGGAGTACGACCTGCAGGAGCCGTCGGTCGAGGGTCGGGCGATCGACGGCCCAGCAGTCGATCTCTACTTCGACCCCGAACTGGGTGAGCACGAGGGAGCACTCGACGAAGAGATCATCCTCGAACCGCCCGTGCCGGGGGCCAGGTACGTCACCGGGGTCGACTGGGCCAAGACCACCGACTGGACGGTGATCCGCACCTACCGCACCGACGTCGCACCGTGGCGGGAGGTCGCGTTCGTCCGGACCGGCAGGAAGCGGTGGCCGCTGATGGTCGGGATGCTCACCGACCGGTGGGACCGGTACGGCGGCGCGGTGTGGCACGACGCCACCGGCCTGGGGAACGTGATCGCCGACTACCTGCCCGACCGGATGGTCGACGCCCGAGTGGTTGAGGACGTCCAGATGATCGGCCGGCGCAGGGAGTCGCTGTTCAGCGAGTACGTGTCAGCGATCGAGCAGCACGCCCTCAAGACCGCCCGGATCCGCTACGCCTACGACGAGCACCGGTACGCCACAGAGGACGACTTCCGGTCCGGCGCGTCGGGCCACCCTCCCGACTCTTGCGTCGCTGGTGCGTTAGCGTGGGCGGCACGGCACGCCGCCGACAAGGACCTGGCAGACGCCAGACCCGACGTCGAGTCGTTCGAACGTGAGCAGTCACCGTGGGAAGGACTCTAGAGATGAACCACCTGAAGGCAGCCTGGGGCAAGACGAAGGCGTGGTTGAAGCGGCAGGCCGACGTTCTCGAGCGGGGCGTGTGGACGGCGCTGCAGGTGGTGTCCGCAGCCGCGGTCGTCGAGTTCTTCGAACTGGACCCCGTCTGGACCGTCCCGATCGCGGCTGGGCTGGCGTTCCTCAAGGGTGTCATCGCCCGCCGCTACGGCAACGGGTCCGCCGCCACCTTGCCGATGAGCCTGGACCCGGTACCGATCGAGGACCTGATCGACGTGGTCGACGAGATCGAAGCCGGCGACTTCGGACCGCGGGAGGGTGGCGCGTGACCGAGCAGGCAACCGCGGCCCGGTGGGACGTGTCCCCAGCAGACATCGGCCCGAAGCCGGTGCAGCGGAAAGCCCCCGAGGGAATGCGAACCTTCACCCTGTACCGCCGCAACTCCAACGGCCCGTCAGGGGTGGTCCTTGAGGGGGTCATCTTCTCCACCGGCAAGACGATCGTCCACTGGTTGACGCCGGCCCCGCAGGGGTCGCTGAACATCTTCGAGAACTTCCAGCACTTCCGGAACATTCACGTCCGCGGCCACGACGGCATGGAGGCCGTGGTCACGTTCGGTGACGGGGAGCAGATCCGCATCTGAGGGAGGCCAGCGGTGAGCGACTTCGCTGCAAGGCTTGGACAGGTCGGCTCCGAAGCCGACACCGCGATCGCTGCCCTGTCGGAGGCGGTGACGAACCGGGACGCCACCATCGCGGACCTGCGGACTGAGAACGCCCGACTGGAAACGGACAACGCGTCCCTCACCGTCGAGCGGGACCGGCTCCGCGTCGCGCTCGAGGACTGCCGCAACCCGGTGCCGCCGTACCGGCTGCAGGTCGGGTACTGCCCGAACCCGAACACGCCAGCCGAGGTAAACCGGTTGGGGGCGTGGTCGGCCGCTGAGGTGCGACGGTCCTACCTGCCGCCGATCCCAGCAGGGGGCCACCTGCCGCAGAACCCGACGTTCGCGCAGGACTCCTCCAACGGGCTGCGAACCGCGCACACGTTCAAGTGCCCGGTGCCGGCCGGGGGGAACGCCGGGTCGATGACGCAGCGGGTCCGGGCGATGCTGAGCGGCGCATACGACGACGAGATCGTCGCGTACATGAAGAAGTCGGCGCAGGACGCCATCTTCGGCTGCGAGCACGAACCGGAGAACGACGGGATCGAACCCGCCCTGTGGGCGCAAGGACAGACGCACGGTGGGCGGCTGCTGCGCCGGGCGAACGCTGAGGACGGCGGACTCCGCAAGTGGGCCGGCAACCTCATGTCGTCCACCGACGCCGCCGACGCCGTGATGCGCTGGTACCCCGGAGACGGGGTCTGGGACATCCTCGGGTGGGACGGGTACAACTGGCCGAACCGGAACCCCGGCTCGACGACGATCCCCCGCTGGGTCGAGTTCGAAGAGATCTTCACCCCCGACTGGACCCGCTGCCAGGAACTCGGTGTCGGGTTCGCCATCTTCGAGTTCGGCTGCCGCAAGCAGGACCTGTGGTCAGCGCCGGGCACGATGAGCCTCCCCACCGAGCAGCAGGCGGCACGGCAGGCGGACTGGGCTGCGAAGGCCCGCACCGTGATGCTGCAGAAGTTCAAGCCCGAGGTTGCGTGCTACTTCCACCACGACTGGTGGGTCATGAGAGAGAACGGTCACCGAGCACTTGGAGGCACCGCATGATGAAGAAGGTCCTGGCGGGGGCGGTGACCCTGGCGGCGCTGATCGCTGGTGTGCTGGTCGCCCCCACGGCGCAGGCGGTCGACCCGCCGCAGTTCTACCAGATCCCAGCCGGCCAGTTCGGCTCGGTGTACGACGCCTTCGACGACGACCCTCGAGTCGAGTCGGTGACCGACCAGGGCGATGGAACCTGGCTGGTGGGAGTGGTTGACCAGTCCCACATTGCGGCGCTGAAGGCGGACTACTACGACTACCCGTGGGCGACGTACGAGGTCGTCGACGACGCCACGCAGCGCGCTGAGACGTGGGACGGCGACGAAGCCCCGTGGAACCCCGGCCTGGAGATCCGCATCTTCCAGAACCCCGGCAACGACGTGTACGGATGCACCGGGGCGTGGGGCTGGAAGAAGTCGGGTTCGTCGGTGAACTACCTGACCACGGCCGGCCACTGCGCCACCCGAGGGCTGCCCACCGATTCCGTCGTGAAGAGCGGCCACAACTCGGACCCGTACAAGATCGGCGACTGGAACGGCCCGGAGTTCTCCACCGTGCTGTCCAACGGCGACTCCGCGTACTACGCCACCTCACCGCACTACCGGGGCGACCTTTCCCTGTTCTACGTCAGCAACGGGCAGATGGCGGACAAGGCGTGGTACTCGTCAACGTCAGGTGGGTTGAAGATCCCGATCGGAACCCCGGTCGACCCCGACTCGTCAACGAACCTGTGCTTCTTCGGGCAGGCTTCACACGTCATGGACTGCGGGTTCTTCATGGACCGGGAGAACAACCACTCATACGACGGCCTGTCCGGGGTCTCCCGCATGAAGAAGAACACGTCGACCTGCTACATGACTGACGGCGACTCCGGTGGGCTGGTGTTCACGCGGGTGATTGAGAACGGTCAACTGGTCCGGATCCGGCCGGTCGGCGTCCTTTCCGGATCCGACAACCCGTGCCTCGGCTACGAACACATCATGTTCACGACCGTGCAGATGCTCGACAAAGCCTGGGCCGGCCAGGTCATCAACTGAGGGAGAGCAGCATGAAGATCAGAGCAGGGATGGTGGCTCTTGGGGCGGTGCTCGCGGCCATGCTGGTCGCGGTCGTCACCGTCACCCCAGCCTCAGCCGCATACACCTGGAGCGAAGAGACTAGCGGAGGCTCCTGCGAAGGGGCGTCCACGAACGTCTGGGACTGGGTGGTCCTCGACGACAAGGACACCAGCAACAACGGCGACGACAAGTTCGACGTCGGCCCCCGCAGCGACAACGAAGACGTCACCATCCAGTCCTGGGAGTGGAGGTGGGTCAACGGGGTCTGGACGCTGGTGAACATCCGCAGCGAAATCCGCTGGGTCGACATCGAGATCCAGAAGAAGGAAAGCGGGAACTACGTCAACCATTGGTCCAACCGGTGGGACGTCGACGGCAAGTACACGTACGGGCTGCCGAACACCGCGATCGACCGGGGCAAAGAGCCGCGGGTCCGGGTTGAGATCAAGTTCCAAGACAAGGCTCCGTGCGTTTACCGGGTGGCTTGGTCGAACTCCTGGGAGTGACACGAGCAGGCGCACCGGGTCGGAGACGCAGGACTCCCGGCCCGGTGCGTTACTCTCAGCCCATGATGGCGACGGGGCGGATCCCGATCCTGCAGCCGAGCACCCGCTGGTGGTGCCCGAACTGCACGTTCACCGACGTCACGCACAACTCAGGACCGCACACTCGATTCCACAAGTGCCGAGGGCTGAAGGGCCTGACCGCGCCGATGCTGATGGTCGGCGTGAAGGGGAAGGTTGAGGCCCGAGAGCGCGAGGACTACGTCGGCCGGGACATTGTGACCCGAGACGGCGACGGAACCCCAATCATGAGCATTGTGACCACCCGCGACGAAGGGCAGGACTGCACGGTCCTGGCACCCCTCGCGCAGGGATCACTCAAAGAGTGAGAGAGGGCAGCGATGAGTGCTGTTGATGACGCGGAGAAGGTCCTGAACAAGGCCAGCGCCGCAGCCGAGTACGAGCAGCGCGCCCTTGAGGCCGCTGAGGGAAACATTCAGGCCGCGCAGACCAAGGGTGAGAAGGCCCGCGCCGCCGCCGACGCCGCGTCCGAGGCGCTCGCCGTCGCACAGTCCGAGCGGAATGAGGTCGCCGACCGGCTGGTCGCCGCGCAGGCCGTTCGGGACCAGGCGCAGGCCGCGTACGACGAGGCCGTGAGCGCTGCCGGTGGGGTGACCGCCAAGGCCGGCGTCGCCTCTGTCGGCGTCGAGGGAGAGGGCAACTGACATGGCCTGGACCGACAGCAAGGTGTTCCGGGCGTTCGTCGCGGACGCCTTCGACAACACAGCCGCATTCGACCTGGGATCCGACTCCTTCAAGGTCGCCCTCTACGACAACGACATCACCCCCGACAACGACGCCACGTCAGCGAACACGGCGTACAACGTCGGCCAGTGGGTCACCACCGGCAATGAGGTGTTCGAGGCCGGCCAGTGGGCGCAGGGAGGCGTCGCCCTCACCGGGCAGACGCTGAACTCGGCCACCGCCGATGTGGTGTTCTTCGACGCCACCGACACCGCGTCCGGGTCCGCCGCCGACCTTGCCAACGTGTTCGGGTGCCTGGTCTACGACGACACCCTCACCACCCCGGTCGCCGACCAGGGCATGTCCTACAACTACTTCGGTGGGACGAACTCGGTCACGAACGGCACGTTCACGGTGCAGTGGAACGCCAACGGGATCTGGCGAGCCACCCTGTAACACGAACCGCGAGAGGGGGGCAGGGAGGCGAACCGCCACCCTGCCCCTCCTTCATCTGCTGAGGGGGTGAACCGATGGCAGCCGTCCTGGTGAACGCCGCTCTCGGCTCGTCGGTCGCGCAGGCCACCCCCGCGAACTTCACTCTGAACTTCGCCACTTCGACGGGCACCCCCGGCGTCGGTGACCTGATCATGGTCGCGGTCAGCATCCGCGGAACCGCGGGAACGGTGGCGACCCCGTCGGGGTGGACCGCGGTCACGGGGAACCCCTTCCAGTACACGTCCAACGCGTCCCGCATGTACCTGTTCTACCGGGTGCGGCAAGCCGGCGACGCGAACTCGGTGTCCTTCACCGTCACAGGCGGGACCACGAACAACACCCTGCTCGCGCAGGCGTACTACTTCGGTGGGGTCGACCCGACCACCCCGATCGAGGTCAACCCGGTCAAGACCGATCAGGCGTCCTCGGCGACTACCGTCGCGGCGACAGGGGTCACCACCCTCAACGCGAACGCGCTCGGTGTCGCCTTCTTCCACCGCGCCGACGACGCCGGCACGTGGGCGGCGGCGAACTCGTGGACGGTGAACAACGCCACGAACGCACGCCCCGCCTCAACCCTCGGGAGCGACGCCAGCATGGGCATGGCGACCAAGGCGATGCCCACAGCAGGTGCAACGTCCGCCCCCACCTTGACGGTGACCAGCGGTGCCGCCGCAGTCGGCATGTCGGTGGTGCTCGCCTTAAGGGCGCAGACCGGCTCCGGACTGGTCACGATGGACGCCGAAGGCGGCACCGACGAGGTGACACCGACCGCCCAGTCGGCGGCGACCCCGACGATCGCGATCGTGGTGGGAACCGCCACCACCGTGGTGGATACCGCGTTCGCGGCGACCAACGGGGGAGGCACGAAGTCGTTCCGGCACACCGTGTCGACCACCACTCAGGGCCGCGTCAAGTGCAACGCCGACATTCCCTCCACCCGGCAGTACGGCGCGTTCGTCGGGAGGGTGGGGGCCAGACCGACCGCGAACGTTCGCATGGCGTCGCTCGAGGCGTACGACGGGACGGACTGGGCGCAGGTCCAGATGAACGCGTCCGGGCAGATCCGGCTCGCCTCCGACGGGGCAGCCAACGTCACCGCGTCGTCGACAACGACGTTCGCGGCGAACGAAGAGTTCCGCATCGAGTGGCTTTACAACAACGGCTCAGTCGAACTCCGCATCTTCAAGGGGGCCGACCTCGGCGACGACGTGTCCACCCCGACGGAGACGATCACCGCATCCGGGTGGCCAGCCGGGACCGTCGGCCGCGGCATGTTCGGCAACGGCACCGCGTGGGGTGTCGCCACCGGCCTCTGGTACGACAACTGCTCGGTGCGGGAGGACAACTGGGTCAATCTGAAAGCGTCCGGCACCACCGCGGCGGCAGGGTCGGCGTCGGCGACTGTGGCCGGGCAGGCAGCAACCAAGCAGGTGCGCCCCACGGCGCAGGCCCCGGCTGCCACGGTCACCGGGCAGACCCCCAGCAAAGAGGTTCGGGTCAGCGCCGGGCTTGCGTCTGTCGGGGTGGCCGGGCAGGGCGCGACGGCGAGCACCGCAGGTGGGGGGACCACCGTTGTGGCCGGCGCTGCCGCGGTCACGGTCACCGCGCACGCCCCGACGGTCACCCGAACTGGGGAGCCGGATGCGGCGGCGGCGACCGTCACGGTGGTGGGGCACGCCCCGAACGCGTCGGTCCGCCCGACGGCGACAGCCGGCGCAGTCTCAACCCTCGGGCAGCCGGCGCAGGGACAGGTCCGGGTCAGCGCCGGGGTCGCGTCAGTTGGTGTGGCCGGGCAGGGGGCAGGCACAACCCGGACCGGGGAACCCGACGCCACCGCCGCCACACTCACCGTCGCCGGGCAGACCCCGAGCAAGCAGGTCCGGGTCAACGCCGGGGTCGCGTCGGTCACCGTCACCGGGCAGAACGCCACCGCCGTCACCGCCACCGCCACCGTCGCGACCGCTGGAGTCGCCTCGCTGACGGTGGCCGCGCAGACCCCCACCGGGCAGGTCCGGACCACCGCTGGGGTGGGCACGGCCGCGGCTGCCGCGCAACCACCGCAACGTCGAGTGACCGCAACCCCGACCGCCGCGACCGCAACGGTGGCTGGGCAGACCGCCACCGGTCGGGCCACGGTCGTCGGAGCCGCGGCTACCGCCACCCTGGCTGTCACCGCCCAGCCCGCAACAACGGCCCGGACCGGGGAACCCGACGCCGCAACCGCCACCGTCACTGTTACCGCGCACGCCCCCACCAGGCAGGTGCAGCCGGCTGCGCCCGCCGCCACCCTGACCGTCGCCGCGCTCAACGCCACCGTCGCTACCGCCGCAGTCACCACCGCGGCAGCCGGCGCAGCCACCGTCGGGGTGGTCGCGCACCCCCCAGCCGGCCAGGTGCGGGCGAGCAGCACCACCGCCGCTGGAACGGTGCTGGGGCAAACCGGGCAGGGCAGGGTAACCGCCACCGCGGGCGCAGCGACCGCCACAGTGGTCGGGCAAGGTGCGACCGGCCGGGCCACGGTCGTGGGTGCTGCAGGCACGGCAACCCTGTCCGTGGTTGGGCAGGCCGCGGGCACCACCCGCACGGGAGAACCGGACCCGACGGCGGCTGCCGCAACGGTCACCGCCCACGCCCCCACCGCCGCGGTGCAGTCGTCCCCCACCACCGCTACCGCCACGGCAACCGCCCTGAACGCGACCGTGTCTACGTCCGCGGCGACGGTCGCGACGGCCGGCGTCGCCACCGTCGGGCTGGTCGCGCACAACCCGGCCACCACCCGCACCGGGGAGCCGGACCCGACGGTGGCGACGCTGACCGTTCAAGCGCAAGCCCCGAAGGGTGCGGTGCAGGCGACCGCTGGGGTTGCGTCCGTCACCGTCGCCGGGCAGGCGATCACCCCGAGGGTGGCTCCGACCCCGCTGGGGAAGCCGCAGCAGTGGTCCAACGGGTACCTACTCACCGACGCCACCGGGTGGGGAGGCACCGCATACGACCCGGCCACCACCTACAACGGGCACGGAACGATGCGGGTCGCCGCAGGCGGCACCACCATCACCGGACCCTGGTTCTCCCCGATCGAGCCGGGCCGCATCTACCGGGCCAGCGCCGTCATGAAGTCCGACGTCGCAGCCGGCAACATGTACTGGGGGCTGCAGTACCGCGACCGCGACACCTTCGCGCTTGGCCCGTCCACGAACTACATCCCGAACCTGAACACGCTCACCACCCTCGCGGTCGACCTCAAGAACGGTGACACGACCGCCACGGTCGTCGACGCGTCGCAATGGTCCGCAGCCGCAGGACGGTACTTCGCGGTCTGGGGTCACTCGGACTCCGCGGGCAAGAAGTGGCCGTCGAACACGTAC
>JALOLM010000370.1 GCA_025455985.1 Candidatus Nanopelagicales bacterium
GGGTGGAGACCGGCCGGTTCGGTGCCGACATGCAGGTGCGTTTCACCAACGACGGACCGATCACGGTCCTGTTCGAGGTCTAGCCGCTCCGGGGAATCCGGCTCTTCGCGGTTCAGCGGGGTGTGGCCTGTTCATGGTGTTGGTCACGCCGCTCGGGTGAGGGCGATGTGGGTGAGGATACGCCGTTCGTAGTTGGTCATGTTGCGATAGCCGCAGCCGGCGCGTTTGACCTGTTTGATGATCCGGTTGAATCCTTCGGTGCGGGCGTTGGTGACGCCGTGTTGAATGGCGATCAGGATGTGTGGCCACCAGGTGCTGATGGTGCCGGCCAGGCGGGTGGTTTCGGGCAGGTCCGCGTCGGCGCAGGCGTGGTAGAACGCCCACAGCCGGGCCCGCAGCAGCCACGGGTCGGGCGGGCTTGCCAGCAACTCCCGCAGCCGCTCTTTGACCTGGTAGGCCGCGGCGATCTGTCCGTGCGGGTCGTCGTCGGCCAGCACCTGGGCCAGGCGTTCGCGCTGCTTGGCCGACAGCCGGTCACCGGCGGTCAGCAGCAGTCGGCGGTGGGCCCACGCCGGGTCGACTTTGCGGCCTCGGCGGCCGTGGGTTTCGCGGGCGACCCGCTGCCGGACACCGGTCAGCGCGTCGTTGCCGAGTTTGACCAGATGCCAGTGGTCCACCGCGATCTTCGCCTGTGGCAGCGCCGCGCGGAGACCGGAGGCGTAGGGCGCGGACGGGTCGATCACGGCGATCTGGATGCCGTCGCGGAACTGCTGGTCCTGCAACGCCAACCAGCCCTTCACACAGGCCCCGGACCTGCCTGGGACCAGACCCAGCAGCCGCCCCGGGACGTGCGGGTCGGCGTTGACGAACGAGGTCATCCAGGGATCGGAGCGTTTCCAGCCGGTGTCGTGTTCTTTGATCCAGCGCACCGAGCGGGCGCGGGTCTCGTCGATGCCCAGCACCCGGGTCGGTTCCGGTGCCGGCAGCCACCGGGCGGCATGGGCGATCAGGGCGCCGTGGGCGGTGGTCCAGGACACCCCGTACTCGGCGGCCACGTCGGCCACCGCCCGGTTGGAACCGGCGATGCACACGGCCAGCTTCCCCCGCAGCCGGGAGGTCACCCGGGCCCGCACCGGCAACTCATCGGTGGCCTGCGTGAACGTCGTTCGCGGGCAGGCCCGCTCCCGGCACACCAGGCGCCGCTTGCGGCACCACAACTGGACCTGTTGACCCGACGCCGGCAGGTCCTTGACCCGGCGCAGCGGCCGGTCCTTCACCCGGCCCGACAGCACCCCACACTCGGGGCAGGCAGCCTCCGTCTCGATGGTTTCGATCACGACCCGGACGGCGCCGGGGCCCACGTCAGTGACGTCGAGGACCCCATACCCGTCCAGGCCGAACAGCAGCGAAGTAGTGTCGTTCATGCTCGTGGCCTCACAGTTCGGGTTGTCGAAGACCTTCAGCATGTCGAGGCCACGAGCCCTAACTACGTCACGACACCCCACTCAAAATCGAAGAGCCGCGTTGACCGCCGTGGCTCAGAACGACCCCACCGGTCTCACCGCGCTCATCCCCGGCGGTGGCCGGTTCCGCTTCTACTCCGTCGCTGGCGGCGTGGACGAGATCCCTCGCACCGAGTACCGGCTGCGGGTCGACGGCGAGGTGCGACGGCCCAGGGAGTTCACCTTCGCGGACCTGGCGGCGCTGCCGCAGACCCGAATGGTCAAGGACGTGCAGTGTGTCACGGGCTGGCGGGTGCCGGATGTCGAGTGGAGTGGTGTGCTGCTGTCTGATCTGCTCGCCGAGGTGCGGCCCAACTCCGTCGCCACTGCGCTGGAGTTCGGCTCCGCGGATGGGGTCTACACCGAGTCGTTGACGTTGGATCAGGCGATGCGCCCGGATGTCCTCGTGGCGACCCACATGCAGGGGGAGCCGATCATCAACGCCCACGGCGGGCCGGTCCGGCTGTATGTGGCCCCGATGTACTTCTACAAGTCGCTCAAGTGGCTGGACCGGATCACCGTGGGCACACAGGTTGACCCCGGCTATTGGGAGGAACTCGGATACGACGTCGATGCCTGGGTAGGAGGATCGAATGGCAGAGACGACGCACCCACCGTCTGAGGATCTGCGGCGGTTCACGGCCGGCGAGCGCTGGCTGCATCTGACCTTCGGGACCTTGATGGGTGTCCTGATGGTCACCGCGGCGTTGCTGTACGTGGACCCTCTGAGTCAGCTCGTCGGCAGACGCGCACTGCTGGCACAGATCCACTTCTGGTCCGGCTTGCTCTTGCCACTGCCGTTGATGGTGGCCGTGCTGCTCTCACCGGCTTTCCGGTCGGATGCCAACCGGCTCAACCGCTTCTTGCCCCATGACTGGGTGTGGTTGCGGCGCGCCGTGCGAGGGGACACCTCCGGACCATCAGGGAAGTTCAACGCCGGGCAGAAACTCAACAGCGCCTTTGTCTGCGGCGCCACCATTGTCATGTTCGTAACGGGATTGATGCTGCACTTCTTCGAGCCCTTGCCCGACAACGTCCGCACCGGCGCCACCTTCGTGCACGACATGTTCGCGCTGGCGGTCATGGTCATGGGGGCGGGTCACATCTGGATGGCGTGGAGCGACCCGGAGGCGCGGCTCGGTTTGCGGTCGGGGTTCGTGAGCCGGGGGTGGGTGCGGCGAAAGCACCCCTTGTGGGAAGAGTGACCGCATCCGCGTTGGTTGACGTTCGGGTAGTTGGTTGACGCTCGTCGCGCGACAGACATCAACCAACTACCCGAACCCCATCCAACGGTCCGAGGAGCCTGAAACGGGGCTGTCCCCGCCCTGTCGCACCCGCGACGTAGCGTAGGGATCATGGCCCGTCCCGTCACAGACTTGCAGCGCACGGTAGCCCCTCCCCGCCCTGTCGCACCCGCGACGTAGCGTAGGGATCATGGCCCGTCCCGTCACAGACTTGCAGCGCACGGTAGCCCCCTTCCGGGTGGTGAGCGACTACGAGCCCGCCGGCGACCAGCCCGCTGCGATTGAGGAGATCAGCCGACGGATCCAGAACGGCGCCAAGGATGTCGTGCTGCTCGGCGCGACCGGAACCGGCAAGAGCGCGACCACCGCATGGATCGTGGAGAAGCTCCAGCGGCCGACGCTGGTGATGGCCCCCAACAAGACGCTTGCGGCCCAGTTGGCCAACGAGTTCCGCGAGCTCATGCCTGACAACGCGGTTGAGTACTTCGTCAGTTACTACGACTACTACCAACCTGAGGCGTACATTCCGCAGACGGACACCTTCATCGAAAAGGACTCGTCGATCAATCAGGAGGTTGAGCGGCTGCGGCACAGTGCCACGAACAGTCTGCTCACCCGCCGCGACGTGATCGTGGTGGCCACGGTCAGCGCCATCTACGGTCTGGGTACGCCGCAGGAGTACGTGGACCGGATGGTGCGTCTGCGCGTCGGTGATGAGATCGACCGGGACTCCATGCTGCGCCGGCTCGTGCAGATCCAGTACGCGCGCAACGATCTGTCGTTCACCCGGGGGACGTTCCGCGTGCGGGGGGATACCGTCGAGGTGTTCCCGATGTACGAGGAACACCCCGTGCGCATCGAGTTCTTCGGTGACGAAGTGGAGCGGCTGATGACGCTGCACCCGGTGACCGGCGAGATCCTCACCGAAGACACCGAGTTGTACGTCTTCCCGGCAACCCACTACGTCGCTGGTCCCGAACGGATGAACCGCGCGATCTCCGGCATCGAGCAGGAACTGCAGGAGCGACTGGCCGAACTCGAGCGGTCCAACCATCTGCTCGAGGCCCAGCGCCTGCGTATGCGCACCCAGTACGACGTGGAGATGATGCAGCAGGTGGGCTTCTGCAACGGGATCGAGAACTACTCCCGGCACATCGACGGACGCGCCCCGGGTTCTGCCCCCAACTGCCTGCTCGACTACTTCCCCGAGGATTTCCTGCTCGTGATCGACGAGTCCCACGTGACCGTGCCGCAGATCGGCGGGATGTATGAGGGCGACATGAGCCGCAAGCGGAACCTGGTCGAGCACGGGTTCCGGCTGCCCAGCGCGATGGACAACCGGCCGCTGCGGTGGGAGGAGTTCGTCGAGCGGATCGGGCAGACGGTGTACTTGTCCGCGACGCCCGGACCGTATGAGCTGAGCAGGGTGGGTTCGGACGTGGTGGAGCAGGTCATCCGGCCCACCGGACTGATCGATCCGGAGATCATCCTGAAGCCCACTCGGGGTCAGATTGACGATCTGATGGCCGAGATCAACGCCCGGGCCGAACGCGACGAGCGGGTTCTGGTCACCACTTTGACGAAGAAGATGGCCGAGGACCTCACAGACTACCTGTTGGAGAACGGGGTCCGGGTGCGCTATCTGCACTCGGAGGTCGACACGTTGCGGCGGGTGGAACTACTGCGCGAGTTGCGGCTCGGGGAGTTCGACGTCCTGGTCGGGATCAACCTGCTACGCGAAGGGTTGGACCTGCCAGAGGTGAGCCTGGTGAGCATCCTCGACGCGGACAAGGAGGGCTTCCTGCGTTCGCAGCGCAGCCTGATCCAGACCATCGGCCGCGCCGCACGCAACGTCTCGGGCCAGGTCCATATGTACGCGGACACGATCACGGACTCGATGCGCGCTGCGATCGACGAGACCAACCGCCGCCGCGCCAAGCAGGTCGCCTACAACACCGAGCGGGGCCTGGACCCGCAGCCCATTCGTAAGAAGATCGCTGACATCACCGATCTCATCTCCCGGGAGGACGCTGACACCAAAGAGTTGTTGGCAGGCTCCGGGAGGGGTCTGAGCCGGGGGGTCGGTCCTAAGGCACCGGCCGCGGACGTCGGGCGTCACGCCGGGGCGCTGGCGTCCATGCCCGCTGCCGACCTCACCGATCTGATAGAACAACTGACGGCGGCCATGCACACCGCAGCCGAGGAGTTGCAGTTCGAGGTGGCCGCCCGGTACCGCGACGAGATCGCGGAGTTGAAGAAGGAGTTGCGCGGGATGCAGGACGCGAGTTCGTGACCGTTCCGGGCTGGCTCTGGGCCGGCACCATTGCGCTGTTCGTGGTTCTCTTCACCCTCGACTTCGTCATCGTGGGCCGCCGCCCGCATGTGCCCAAGACCCCGGAGTTGCTTCGCTGGCTGGGACTGTTCGTCGGGGCCGCCATCGCCTTCGGGTTGTTTCTCGGATGGCAGTTCGGCAGCGATATCGCGGTGCAGTTCTACTCTGGATGGCTCACCGAATACTCACTGAGTGTCGACAACCTATTCGTCTTCGTGCTGATCATGTCGCGCTTCTACGTGCCTCGGCACCTGCAGCAGTACGTGCTGATGTGGGGAATCGTCATCGCTTTGGTGCTCCGCGGGATCTTCATCGCTCTCGGGGCGGCGATCATCGCTCAGTTCTCCTGGGTGTTCTACATCTTCGGACTGTTCCTCATCTTCACCGCGGTCAAGCTGGCCACACACGGTGAGGACGACGACGAGGAGTACAAAGAGAACATCATCGTGCGCAGCGTGGCCCGTGTGGTTCCGGTTGCGCAGGACTTCGACGGGACTCGAATGCGTACCGTCGTGGACGGCAAGCGGATGTTCACCCCGATGCTGGTGGTCCTCATCGCTATCGGCACCACCGACCTGCTGTTCGCGCTCGACAGCATCCCGGCGATTTTCGGGCTGACCCAGATTCCATTCATCGTGTTCACAGCCAACGTCTTCGCGCTGATGGGACTGCGGCAGTTGTTCTTCCTATTGGGCAACCTGCTGGATCGGCTGGTGTTCCTGGGCCTGGGGCTTTCGGCCGTACTGGGCTTCATCGGTGTGAAACTCATCCTCGAGGCGATGCATGAGAACTCCCTGCCGTTCCTCAACGACGGCGAGCCCTATGACGTGCCGGTGATCTCGAACTGGACCAGTCTGGCGGTGATCGT
>JALOLM010000371.1 GCA_025455985.1 Candidatus Nanopelagicales bacterium
GCCATCAGGGCAGATCCGTCACTCTCACCCCGGCGTGGACCTTGTAACGGCGGTTGATGGCGATCAGGTTCGCGGTCAGCGCCTCGACCTGTGCGGCGTTGCGCAGTCGCCCGGCGAACACCCCGCGCATGCCGGGGATCCGGTCTGCCAGCGCGATGACCTCGTCTGCTGCCTCCCGATCCTCGGCCAGCACCATGATGTCGATGTCGAGTTGGTGGTCGAGGTCCGCCAGCAGAACCGCACTCACATGGTGGAACGCGGCCACCACGCGTGCTTGCGGCGCGACCGCGGCTGCCTGCTGGGCCGCCGAACCCTCGGGCACCGGCAGCGGGTACGGTCCCTGCTTGTCAAACCCAAGTGGGTTCACACAGTCGATGAGAATCTTCCCGGCCACGGCATCGGCGACCTCGGCGACGATCTGGGCATGCCCGTCGTACGGGACCGCGACGAGCACGATGTCGGCTTCCTGTGCGGCTTCGAGGTTGCCTGCGCCCCGCACGCCGATCTCTTCGGCTGCGGCCTGCGCGCGGGCCGGATCACGCGAACCGAGCACGACATCGAGACCGCACTGCGCCCATCGGGCAGCCAGCCCCTTACCCTGCGGGCCGGTCCCGCCCAGAACAGCGATAGTTGTCATGGCCGTGAGTGTGCCAGACCCCCGATCAGGGGCCACAGACGACTCAGTCGACGTCGTCGCCGAGGTCGACTTGTTCGCCGCTCTTGGCGCCCCACTCGTTCTCCCCTGCGTCCCATTGCTCATTACGCTTGCGGGCGATCTCGAAAGCGTGGGAGGCCTGCTCCTCCGAGTCGTACGGACCGAGCCGCTCGGAGTTCGCGCACCCCTTCTCCGGCTCCACCCGGTTGTGAACCAAGCAGTAGTACCACTTCATCTCATCCTCCGAATCGGTCCGGACGCCTAGACTGCTACCTATGACCGTAGCCCCTGGCCGCATCTCTCCGGTGCGTCCTGTCCCTGCCGACATCGAGCGGCCCGAGTACGTGGGCAGGCCCCAACCGACCCCCTACCTGGGACCGGAGATCAAGGACGCTGAAACGATCGCGGCCATGCGGGTCGCCGGGAGGGTGGCCGCGCAAGCTCTGCAGGAAGTAGGCCGCAACGTGCGGCCCGGAGTGACGACCGACCGGCTCGATGCCATCGGCCACGAGTTCTTGTGCGATCACGGTGCGTACCCCTCGACCCTGGGCTATCGCGGCTTCCCCAAGTCCCTTTGCACCTCGCTGAACGAGGTGATCTGTCACGGTATCCCGGACTCGACGGTCGTGGCGGACGGTGACATCGTCAACATCGACATCACCGCCTTCATCGGCGGGGTGCACGGGGACACCAACGCGACGTTCCTGGCCGGCGATGTGGACGAGGAGTCCCGCCTGCTGGTCGAGCGCACCGAGCAGGCGACCCTGCGGGCGATCAAGGCGGTTGCCCCCGGGCGCAGGCTCAACGTCGTGGGCCGCGTCATCGAGAGCTACGCCAAGCGCTTCGGCTACGGGGTCGTGCGCGATTTCACCGGTCACGGCATCGGCACGTCATTCCACTCAGGGCTGATCGTGCCGCACTACGACGATCCGACTGCGGACCTGGTGCTGGAAACGGGCATGACCTTCACGATTGAGCCTATGCTCACGCTCGGAACCATCAACTACGAGATCTGGGACGACGGCTGGACGGTGGTCACTTTGGATCGGAAGCGCACGGCACAGTTCGAGCACACGATCCTGGTCACCGACTCCGGCTCCGAGATCCTCACGAAGCCGGAGGGCTGACATGACCGAGAGTCCGCACGCCACCACCATCTGGCCCCCCGACGTACTCACGCTGGCCGTCGACGTCGGCGGCTCTGGGCTCAAAGCGTCGGTACTGGACACCAACGGTCAGATGATCGCCGATCGGGTGCGCATCGAGACCCCGTACCCGTGCCCCCCGCCATTGCTCGTGCAGAAGCTCACGGAACTGAAGGAGCAACTCCCGAATGCTGCTCGCGCGTCCGTGGGATTCCCGGGGCTGGTGCGCAGCGGCAAGGTCCTCAACATCCCATCCCTGTCGCGACTGGAGTACGGAGGTCCACGCGACGAGAGGATGGCCGCGATGTGGCACGGGTACGACCTGGCCACGGCTTTGGCCGACGAGTTCAACATCCCGGTCAAGGTCGCCAATGATGCCGATGTGCAGGGATGCGCGGTGGTCGAAGGTACCGGCTTCGAGTTCGTCATGACCTTGGGCACTGGCTGCGGAACCGCGGTGTTCCACGAAGGCCGGCTCCTGCCGCACATGGAGCTGTCCCACGCGCCGTCGGGATTCGGCGGCGACTTCGACGACTACGTCGGCAACGCCACCCGTAAGGAGATCGGCAACAAGCGCTGGCGCAAGCGTGTCCTGAAAGCCATGGAGACGTTCGATGCCTTCTTGTTCTACGACAAGATCTACGTCGGTGGTGGCAACGCCAAGCACCTGTCGAGCGTCGATCTGGGTCCGCGGGCGAAGATCGTCCCGAACACCGCCGGCATCCTCGGAGGGATCCGCATCTGGGACCTCGAGAAGTAGTTGGCCACCGCGATTGGGGTCTAGTCCTCGAGGGCGTCCAGCAGCTTCTCTGTGATGCGACCCAGCTCGGCGAACTCCTCGGGCGTCAGCACGTCGACAATTCGTTGCCGCACGCTCTCCACGTGGATCGGCGCCGCCGCCTTGAGGGTGTCGAAGCCTTTATCGGTAAGCACCGCGAAGAATCCGCGCCGGTCGTCATCGCACTTCTGCCGGTCGACGTAGCCCGCCCGATGCATCCGATCGATCTGGTGGGACAGGCGACTGCGGCTGGACAGGGTCAGCTCCGCGAGGTCGCTCATCCGGACGCGGTGATCCTCGGACTCCGACAGCCGCACCATGATCTCGTAGTCGGCCATCGACAGGCCCGTCTGCTCCACCAGATCCCGGCCCAGCGCGTCGGGCAGCAGGAGGTTGCCTGCGATCCACGCACGCCAGTAGCGCTGCTGGGTGGGCGACAACCAACGGGTCATGCACCGCAGACTACCCATCCGCCCC
>JALOLM010000051.1 GCA_025455985.1 Candidatus Nanopelagicales bacterium
TGCCGCTCAGCGCGGCTTCTCCCGCATCTCGAAGGTCTCGATCACGTCGTCGACCTTGATGTCGTTGAACGACCCGAGGCCGATACCGCACTCGTAGCCCTCCTTGACCTCGGTCGCGTCGTCCTTGAACCGCTTGAGCGAGTCGATCGTGAGGTTGTCGGCGACAACCACACCGTCGCGGATGAGGCGGGCCTTGGCGTTACGCCGGATGACCCCGGAACGCACCAGCGAACCGGCGATGTTGCCCGCCTTGCTGGACCGGAACACCTCGCGCACCTCGGCCTTGCCAAGCTCGGCCTCTTCGTAGACCGGCTTGAGCATGCCCTTGAGCGCCTGCTCCACCTCGTCGATGGCCGCGTAGATGACCGAGTGGTACCGGATGTCCACGCCCTCGCGCTCGGCGAGTTCGGCAACGCGTTCGGCGGTGCGGACGTTGAAGCCGATGATGATGGCGTTGTCCACTGTGGCCAGGTTGACGTCGTTCTGGGTGATCGCGCCGACGCCGCGGTGGATGACCCGCAGATCGACCTCGTCGCCCACATCGAGCTTGAGCAGCGCGTCCTCGAGGGCCTCGACCGAACCGGACACGTCACCCTTGATGATCAGGTTCAGCGTCCCGGTCTCGCCCTTCTCAAGGCCCTGCAGGATGTCCTCCAGGGTCCGCCGGCCGCGGCGCGCCGCGAGTTCGGCGTTGCGCTCGCGCGCCTGCCGGATGTTGGCGATCTGACGAGCGATCCGGTCTTCGGAGACCACCAGGAAGGTGTCCCCGGCGTCGGGAACCGCAGTGAGCCCCAGCACCTGGACAGGACGCGACGGCAACGCCTCGTCCACTGGATCGCCGTTCTCGTCCAGCATCGCCCGCACGCGGCCGTGGGCCTCGCCGATCACGATGCTGTCGCCATGCTTGAGCGTGCCGCGCTGGACCAGAACCGTGGCCACTGGACCCCGCCCCTTGTCCAAATGCGCCTCGATCGCAACGCCCTGGGCATCCTGATCGGGGTTGGCCCGCAGGTCCAGAGACGCATCGGCGGTCAGCACGACCGCCTCCAGCAGCTCGTGAATGTTGATCTGCGCCTTGGCCGAGACATCCACGAACATCGTGTCGCCGCCGAAGTCCTCGGCGACCAACCCGTACTCGGTCAACTGGCCACGCACCTTGGTCGGGTCCGCGCCCTCTTTGTCGACCTTGTTGACGGCCACCACGATCGGGACGTTCGCGGCCTGCGCGTGGTTGAGCGCCTCAATGGTCTGCGGCTTCACACCGTCATCGGCCGCGACAACCAGAACCGCGATGTCGGTGACCTTGGCACCGCGGGCACGCATGGCGGTGAACGCCTCGTGACCCGGGGTGTCGATGAAGGTGATCGCCCGGTCCTGGCCGTCGATATCAGCCTGGATCTGGTAAGCCCCGATGTGCTGGGTGATACCACCGGCTTCGCGCGCGACCTGGTTGGTGTGCCGGATCGCGTCGAGCAGCTTGGTCTTTCCGTGGTCGACGTGACCCATGACGGTGACCACAGGCGGGCGCTGCTCGAGCGCCTCGTCGCCACCCTCGTCCTCACCGAACTCGAGGTTGAAGCTCTCCAGCAGCTCACGGTCCTCGTCCTCAGGGGACACCACTTCGACCGAGTAGTTCAACTCCGAACCCAGCAGCATCAACGTGTCGTCGGACAGCGACTGGGTCGCAGTGGCCATCTCGCCCAAGCCGATGAGAGCCTGCACCAACGAACCGGGGTTCGCGTCGATCTTGTCCGCGAAATCGGTCAGCGTCGCGCCACGCGGAAGCCGGACCGTGCGACCGTCGCCGCGCGGAATCCGCACGCCACCGATCGTCGGGGCCTCCATGTTGTCGAACTCCTGGCGTTTCGCGCGCTTGCTCTTGCGCGACTTCTTCGCACCACCGGGGCGACCGCGACCACCGGGACCTCCGGGACGACCCGGTCCTCCGCCGGGACGACCGCCGAAACCACCCGGGCCGCCGGTACCACCGCCACCTCCTGGACCGCCACCAGGACGGCCACCGGGCGCGCCACCCGGGCGAGCACCATAGCCGCCACCGCCGGGGGCTCCCCCGGGACGGCCACCGGGCGCACCACCGGGACGCCCGCCGAACCCGCCGGGTCCGCCTGGACGGCCACCAGGAGCGCCGGGACGGCCACGTCCACCCGGAGCACCAGGACGACCACCGGGACCGGGACGACCCGGAGCCGGACGTGGCCGCGGGGGCATCATGCCGGGGTTGGGACGCGGAGCACCGGGCACACCACCACTGCGGGCTGCAGGCGCTGCGGGACTGCTGAAGGGGTTGTTACCCGGGCGCGGGGCAGGCGAGCCGAAGGGGTTGTTTCCAGGCCGCGGGGCAGGCGAGCCGAAGGGGCTGTTGCCTGGGCGCGGGGCCGGCTTCGGCCCGGGCCGGGGCGCCGGGGTCGGACCAGCGGGCTGCGACGTTGCTGCCGGCTGCTCCGCGGGTGCCGCGGGTGCTGCGGGAGCAGCGGGCTTGGGCGCCGGGGCAGGCGCCGGCGCCGGGGTTGGCGCCGCGGTCGGCTTGGCAGCAGGCCGGGGCGCGGGCTTGGGCGCAGGAGGCGTCTCAGCAACCTTCTGCGCGGATTTCGTCGGTTTCGGCGGTGCTGCCTTCGCGGCATCGCGGATCCGGCGCACAACGGGCGCCTCGATCGTCGACGATGCGGACTTGACGAACTCACCCATGTCCTGCAGTTGGGCGACGAGCGTTTTGCTCTCCACGCCCAACTCGCGGGCGAGTTCATAGACCCGGACCTTGGCCACTTCTCTCCTGTCTGGCCCGGGCGTTGCCGGACCTAGTGTTGTGTCGGCGCTTTCATCGCTGACTGCTCATCGGGTTGTCATCCCGACGCTCCCAACTATTGGTTCGGTCAATTCCTCAAGGATCGCCGCCAGAAGCGTGACGTCCAACGGACCCCCGGTTCGCAATGCCCTGCCGAACGCCTTGCGGGCTACAGCAGCCTTAAGGCACTGCCCGTCGAGGTGAACGTAGGCACCACGGCCCGGGAGACCCCGCCGCGGATCCGGTGTCAACCGGCCTTCGACGAGTACAACCCTGAGCAGATCGCTTTGAGGTGCCCTGCTCCGACAACCCACACACGTCCGCACCGGGGGTCCGGGCGGGGGCGCGGCGTCAGTCGCAAGAGTGTTCATCGCGGCGATCCGTTCTCAGTCTAGCGTGCAAGGTCAAGAGCCGGACAGCACATACCCGCGCAGGTGCCAGCGTCGCGCACTCAGCCGTTGTCGGGGTGGATGTCCAAGCGCCAGCCGGTCAGTCGTGCAGCAAGCCGGGCGTTCTGACCCTCCTTGCCGATGGCCAGCGACAGCTGGTAGTCCGGCACGATCACGCGTGCCGACCGGGTGGTGTCGTCGAGGATCTGTACCGCTTGCACCCGCGCGGGCGACAGAGCGGCGGCGATGAAACCAGCCGGGTCCTCGTCGAAGTCGACGATGTCGATCTTCTCGCCCTGCAGTTCCGACGTGACGGCCCGAACGCGCTGGCCCATGGGACCGATGCACGCACCCTTGGCGTTGACTTTGGGTGTGATCGCCTTGACCGCGATCTTCGTCCGGTACCCGGCTTCACGCGCCAGAGCGGCGATCTCGACCACGCCGTCAGCGACCTCCGGCACCTCCATGGCGAACAGCCGGCGCACCAACTCGGGATGTGTGCGCGACAAGGTGACAGTCGGCCCCTTCGGCCCGCGACGCACCGACACCACGTAACACCGGATGCGCTGGCCGTGCTCGTACGTCTCTGTGGGAACCTGCTCGGCCGGTGGGATCACGCCCTCCACCGAGTCGAGCTTGACGTAGACCAGGCGCGGGTCGTTGCCCTGCTGAATCGTCCCCGAGACCAGATCACCTTCACGACCGACGAACTCGTCGAAGGTGACATCGTCGGAGGCCTCACGCAGGCGCTGCATCAGCACCTGTTTGGCCACCGTGGCAGCGATCCGTCCGAAGTCCGCCGGGGTGTCGTCGTACTCTCCGACGACCAGCCCGGCCTCGTTGACCTGAGTGGCCCACACCGTCACGTGACCGGTCTTGCGGTCAAGCTCCACCCGCGCCTGCTGTTGATGGCCTTCGGTGTGGTGGTAAGCCGCGAGCAGCGCCTGCTCAATGCTGCCCACCACCGTCGACAGGCTCAGACCCCTGTCCACGACCACGGCCTTCAAAGCGGCCATGTCGATGTCCATCAGAGCGCCTCCTTGGGGAATTCGACCTGCACGACCGCCTTGGCCACCTGCTCGTAGGGCACCTCACGCACGTGGCCGTTGACGTCGAGCCGAACCGCCGTGTCATCGCTGTCGACGACCCTGCCCTCGAATACCTCTGCGTCGGTACCGGTGACACGGACCAGCCGGCTGGCCGCGCGGCGCCAGTGCCGGGGCAGGGTCAATGGCCGGTGCACTCCGGGGCTGGTGACCTCGAGGGTGTAGGCGGACTCGCCCATGACATCGGTCTCGTCGAGCGCCACAGAGATCTTGCGGGAGAGATCCGCGACGGCGTCGAGGGACACCCCGCCATCGGCGTCGACCGCGACCACGACGACCGTGCGACGTCCCGCCCGGCGCAGTGTGACGAATTCGACGTCGGCTCCTGACTCGGCCACCACGGGCGTCACAAGGTCCGCGATCTGCTGCTCGCGTTGATCCGACATGTGCGCCTCCCTGATGCCTTGTCAAGGGTACGCGCGCGTAGGCTGCGGGGCATGACCGACCGGCGGCGCGTGTTGCAGGCCGGGTTGGTATGCACGGCGTTGCTCGCACTTCCGGCGTGCTCGTCGGAGACTGCAGAACCGCCGGAAAGCCCGCCGGTACCCGACCCCGAGCAGGCCGACGAACTCGCGCTGATCACCGCGTACGACCAAGCTCTGACAACGGCCGGTGTGCGAAGCGAAGCCACGCTGCGAGTGATCCGCGATGAGCATGTGGCCCACCTGCGTGCCTTGGGCTGGGAGCAGCCATTGGCGAACACTACGACCTCCGCTCAGCGGGTCGGACGGAAGGCATTGCAGAACGCCGAGCGGGAGGCCGCCCGTTCCAGGGCCCGCGCCGCTACAAACGCTGAGGACTCCGAGCGCGCACAGATCCTGGCGCTCATCGCGGCCTCCGAAGCACAACATGTGGTGAGTCTGGAACGACCATGAGCATGCAGGCAGCCCTCGACGGGGAGTACGCGATCATGTACGCCTACGGGGTGGCCGGTGCCCGGCTGGCCGCGCAGCGCGACGTGGCGCTGACCCTCCTTGAGGAGCACCGGGCAAGTCGCGACCAATTGCGCCAATGGCTGCTGGCCGACGGTGACCAACCGGGCCCACCGGCCCCGGCGTACACACTGCCGACGACGGTCACTGCAGACACCGCCGCACGTGACCTGCTGGCTGACCTGGAGTTGCGCTTGATCCCGCTGTACACCCAACTGGTGGCTGACTTCGCCGACGATCAGCCGCGACAACGTTGGGCCGTCCGGCAGATCCGCGCGTGCGCCCTGCGCGCCCAGTTCTGGGGTGCGGCCGGTCAGGCATTCCCGTGGCCCGAAGAACTTCCGACACCGGTGTAGGAGGCGCAGATGAACCGCGCAACGATCGTGGCGTTGGCCGCCCTGGTACTGGCGGGCTGCAGCAACGGAGGGCCGTCGGATGCGTTGATCAGCGAGCCGGCTGTCTCGTCCCCGACTGTCGACGAGGTCACGTTCCCCACGATCGATGGCGATATCGCGTCGGACCTGGCAGCGCCCTGGAGTGTGGTGCCGCTGGCGGACGGTAGTGCGCTGATCAGTGAGCGTGACTCCGCCCGGATCCTGCTACTGCGCGATGGCCGGACCACGGTGATCGGCAACCCCGCCCAGGTACTCCCCGAAGGTGAGGGCGGCCTGCTGGGACTCGCGGTCCGCTCCCCCGACCCCAAGCGCGTATACGCCTACTACACGGCCGCGACCGACAACCGGGTCGTGGTGTTCGACTTCGACGGCACGGCCTTGACCAATGAGCGCACCGTCCTGGGCGGGATTCCGAAAGGCGTCATCCACAACGGCGGCCGGATCGCCTTCGGCCCGGACGGTTACCTCTATGTGGCTACTGGCGAGACCGGAGTGCCCGAACTGGCCCAGGACCGGCGCAGTCTGGCCGGCAAGATCTTGCGGGTCACCCCCAGCGGCAACCCCGCGCCGGACAACCCGGACCCGACATCGCCGGTGTGGTCCTACGGTCATCGCAATGTGCAAGGCCTGGCCTGGGACACCGACGGCCAGTTGTGGGCCTCGGAGTTCGGCCAGGAGGACGTCGACGAGTTGAACCTCATCGAGCCGGGGCGCAACTACGGCTGGCCGATGTGCGAAGGCGCCTGCGACATCCCCGGCATGACCAACCCGAAGGCCACCTGGTCGCCCACAGCGACCTCCTCGCCGAGCGGCCTGGCGATTCTCAACGGTTCCGCATGGGTGGCGGCGCTGCGCGGACAAGCGCTGTACGAGGTCCGGCTGTTGGGCACCAGCGCTTCCGAGCCCAAGGCCTGGTTCGCCGAGGATCTCGGACGACTGCGCGACGTCGTCGCGACACCAGAGGGGAACCTTTGGGTGGTGACGAACAACACCGACGGGCGCGGTTCGCCGCGGGCCGGAGACGATCGCATCGTCGAGGTGGTTGTGCCGCAATAGGGCGCGTTCGAAGCCCATCTCGTCACCGTTGCACGCGTAGACTGGAGATGTCGGGTTCGGGGGAACCCTCTGGGGGGCGACCATGCAGCGCCACTACGCGCAGCGCTTGGCCGAGTCCCCGATCGACCGCAGCCCCGAGGACATCTTCGCCGCAACGGTCGAGAACGATACGGTGCCGCCCTCCAGGGCGCGCGTGTACGCGGTCGTCCTGTCCGCCCTCGCCGCCTTCTCCACGTGCCTGTTGCTGGTCGCCTTCAGCGCTCGTGGCCAGTTGTTCGGGGCGCCTTTGTCAGTGGTGGGTCCACCGGTCATGGTCTCCAGCTTGATCGACGACCTCGGCTCACAGGTCGTCGTCCGCCAAACCGTCGACGAGACGGCCGCCCTCGCAGACCTCGACGAAGGCAGGTCACGAGCGGTTCTGGTCGTGGACCTCAGCACAACCACGGACGTCCTAGTCATCCCGGCCGGCCAGAACGAACGAGCCGAAGCGGCGCTCGTGAATGAGTTGCGAGCCGCCCAGGCCCTGCGGGGGCGGTCGTTGGAGGTGCAACGGCGCGATCTCGGCAGAAGCCCGAGGACAGTGCAGGATCTGTCTTCAGGGGCACTCGTCGTGGGCTTCCTCATCGCGGCACTAGTTTCCCTGGGCGCGGGGCGGGGTGCCCACAGGGTTCACCGACATGCGACGGCGGTGCTGGCACTGTCGCTGGGCGCGGTCGCCATCGGCTCGGCATTACTGGCGGGGTGGATGGCCGCAGTATGGCTCGTGATGGCTGTGGCGATGGCCGTGGTCCTGACCCTCGCCCTTGAGGCCCTGTTCGGCTGGACCGGTTTCGCCGCGGCTGCCGCACTCTGCCTGACCGTGGTCTGGCCGTCCGCCCTCGGTGTTGATCACCTGTTCCTGCCGGTGTGGATGCAGACGGGCTGGCACTGGTCGCCCACGGGTTCGGCTGCCAGCGCGGTCCTCTCAGCGATGGTCTACGGAAGCGCCGGCCTGTTGCATCACGGCCTACAGATGATGGTCTGGCTGGTCGGGGGCGGCTTGGCACTGTGTCTCGCCCGCCGCTCCCCGCGCCGGATCAACGGGCAGGCATCCGTCGGCCGGGGGCGGATCGGGGCCATCGTGGCGGGCTTCACGGTTCTGCTTCTGGGCGCGGTCGCCCTGGCGCCCGGGTCGGTTGTCGCAGACTCGTCATCGGCACCCCTTGCACCCAACCGGCTTTCGCCGTGTACCCGGACCCCTGAGGTCGATTCGGTCGCCGATCTCAACCGGATCGCCAGCATGCCGGGCAACGCCTACTTCGCCGGTGCCGATGTGGGTACGGACGTCACTCTGTCCGACGGACGCAGGCTGTGGCTGTTCGGCGACACGCTGCGCGAGAACGCCGGGCTCGTCCGGAACTCGATGCTCGTGGCCGACGACCGGTGCCTTTACGCAGTCGTCCCAGCAGATGGCGGCGCCGTGATCCCAGACCGCCCACAATCCCAGGTCGGCTATTGGCCAATGTCCGTCGCGGCGATCAGCCGCCCCGGCTACGACCTCGTGCCAGTGTGGGCAGAACGGGTCAGGCAGTTGGGATCCGGGGTCTTCGACTTCGAAACGCTGGGGCCGTCGGTTGCCCTGTTCGTCGTGCGGCCCGGAGACGTCCCGCAGTTGGTGGCCATGAAGGACCTCACCCCCGACACTGCTGACGTGCAGCAACCCGTGTGGGGCGCGGCATCGGCTGTGGACGGCGACTGGGTGTATCTCTACGGGACGGCCAACGCAGGCGACACATGGGGCTTCTCGGTACAGGTTGCGCGACTTCATGTCGACGACCTGCTCGAACCCACACACATGCAGTATTGGGACGGCTTCGACTGGAGCGAGTCTGCCGGCTCGGCTGCTCAGGTGATCCCGGCGGCAGGCGGCACGTCGCAGATCTTCAGCGTGTTCCAGCAGGACGAAACCTGGTACGCGGTGTCCAAGCAGGATGAGTTCCTCGGCTCGTACCTGCGCGTCTGGATTGCCACGGCCCCCACCGGTCCTTTCTACGCCGGACCCGTCCTGGCGATCCTGCCATCAGATCTCGCCGCTGGGCACTTCACGTACATGGCCCTCGCGCACCCTGAGGTGCTCCCCGAGGACAACAGCATGGTGGTCTCCTACAGCCGCAACGACGTCAACCTGCAGCACATCGTCGACGACCCGGTGCAATACCGGCCTCGGTTCCTACGCGTGTGGTTCCCCTGATGGACGGCCTCAGCCGTGCGGTCTTTCGGTGACCAGACGCCCAGTGAGTGGTCCAGGTTTCACCGAAAGGCACCGGCGTGGCTCAGCCCAGGCCGGCTTGAGGTCGGATTTGCCTAACGCGGCCAGAGCCGCAGTCAGCGGCCGCAGGCGCGCAGAACCTCGGCCACAGCCGAGCCCACGGGCACTTCCTCACGCACCCCGCTGGCCCGGTGCTTGATCTCTACCATGCCGTCGGCCAGACGTTTGCCGACCACCAGGATCGTCGGGATCCCGAGCAACTCGGAGTCGTTGAACTTCACACCCGGGGATGCCTTGCGGTCGTCGTACAACACCCGCACACCCTCATCCTCGAGCGCCAGACCGATCTCCTCAGCGGTACTGAACACGGCCGGGTCCTTGCCCGTGGCCACGATGTGCACATCCGCCGGGGCGACCTC
>JALOLM010000372.1 GCA_025455985.1 Candidatus Nanopelagicales bacterium
GGCCCAGCGCAGATTGCGCCCGTTGTCATACACCGGCTGCCGCTGCGGGCTGCCCGGTTCCCGGGCCGCTGTGTAGCGCTGCCACAGAGCCGTCGAATTGGGAGGGCCCTGGAACATCGCCCCATCGGTTTCAGACAGCATCTGGGCCAGGTCGCCGAAGGCCCCGCTCGCCCCGTAGGCGCCCAGGCTCTCACCGAAGACCACCACCCTCGGACGTTCATCGGCCGGCTCAGCCAGCACCCGGGTCCGCACCGCGGAGATCAGGCTCTTCGACGCCTCTACCGAATTCGGCTGGTCCACGGCGAAGGACAGGAAACTCGGAAGGATCGAGTACTGGGTCGAAACCGTTGCCACGTCGCCGTTCAGCAGGTATTCCAGCGGGGTCACTTCACCCGGGTCGACTGTTCCGGAACCGGCGCTGGTTCCCACCGCGATCACGGCGCGTTCGAAGGCGCCGAACCGCTCAAGTTCGGCGACAGCCATCGCTGCGCGACCTTGCGGGGTCTGGGCCGAATCCACCCCCACGAAGGCCCGGATGGGTGCGGCAGCGGCCTTACCCGAGAACTGTTCGAGGTCCGAGGTCGGTGTCACCCCCGCGACGAATGCGCGTCCCTGCGATCCCAGATCGGCCCAGGGAATCATCGAGCCTGGCCCACCCGAGACGACGGTGCTGGTCGGCGGGGTCACCCCGGCCGGTGTGGCGGCATTCATCCGGCTGAAGACGGGATCGAGTAACCTCACCGTCGCGTCCGGCACCCGGTCGACGGCCAATGCGCCGACCAGGACACTGACGGTCACGGCTGAGGCCGTGGCGACACGGGGCGGCACTGCGCGTTGCAGCCCCCGGTCCAGTCGTCTGACCAGCCAGCGAACGCCACGGGCGGCCATGAGCAGGATGACGAAGACGGCGACGCCGGTGACGAGCGCGATGCCGACCCATATGCCGCTGGGGGACCCGACTCCTGTCAGCTCGGCCAGCTCCGCCTGCCACATGCGGCCCAGAAGAAGTGCCACGGTGACCGGCCCGCTGCCCAGCAGCAAAGCGATTCCTCGTACCCGCTGCGAGCTGTGCCATTCGCCGCCACGGCGCAACGCCCACCCGAGCGCTGCCCCGAGACCGTAGCCGAGGGCCGCGAGCACGCCCAGCAGCAAGCCTTGGATGAGGCCGGACCGGGGGATCAGTGACGGGCTGACACTCAGTGCCGCACCGACCGCGGCGCCGATCAAACCGGCGAACGAGACCTTGGACTTCATGACCTGTGCACGATGCGACCGGCTGCCACCGTGAGCTCGATGGGCACGTCAGCCAGGCTGCGAGCGGACTCCAACTTTGCGCCCAGCATGACCAGGTCCGCCCGGGAACCGGCTCGCAGCGTCCCGGCTTCATCGTCGTGGTTGACGAAGGCCGATCCGGCGGTGAAGGCCGTCATAGCAGTGCCCAGATCGATGCATTGCGACGGAAGGAACGCCACGCCATCGCGGTTGCCGGGGTCGAGCCTGGTGATGCCGACCTCCATCTGCACCAGCGGATTCGCGCTGGACACCGACCAGTCGCTACCCATCGCCAGCCGGGTTCCGGCTGCGACCAACGACGCAAAGGGGTACTGCAGGTCCGCGCGCTCGGGTCCCAGGAAGGGAATGGTCAGCTCCTCCATCTGTTCGTCGGTCGAGGCCCAGTACATCTGGCAGTTGGCTGTCACCTCGAGCTGCGCGAACCGCCCGATGTCGTCGGGGTGGACCAGTTGTAGATGCGCGATGTGGTGACGGTGGTCGTTGCGACCGTTGGCGGTCCGGGCCGCTTGCACCGCGTCCAGTCCCATCCGCACGGCGCGATCCCCGATGGCATGCATGTGCACCTGGAACCCCGAGGCGTCCAACCGGGTTACAGCCGCGCTGAGCAGCTCGGGGTCGATGAACGACAGACCCGTGTTGTCCGTGTGTCCGCCACATCCGTCGCAATAGGGCTCGAGCAGCGCTCCCGTGTAGTTCTCCAGCACCCCGTCGAGCATGATCTTTACTGTCGTTGGGTGGAAGCCGGGTGCGCTGCGTTCGCGACGAGCGAGCAGGTCATCGATCTGCTCGAGTCCCCGGTTGCGATCCCACCACAGGGCGCCGACGACCCGGGCGCTGAGCTGGCCCTGCTCGGCCAGGGCGATGTAGGCCGCCTGCGTGGCCGGGGTGACCCAGGCGTCCTGCCAGCCCGTGATGCCCAGCGAGTGCAGGTGTCGTTGACCCTCGAGAATGGCCGCTTCCCACTGGCCGCGGGTCGGTGTCGGTACGACGTGTTCATTGACCCAGTAGGCGGCCCCCTCATGCAGCGTGCCCGTCGGCTCCCCGGTGAGTGAGTCGCGTTCGACTCTGCCGTGCGGGGGATCGGGGGTGCCAGCGGTGATGCCGGCGAGTTCCAGCGCTTTGGAGTTCAGCCAGGCGCCGTGCACGTCGCGGTTGAACAGGAACACCGGTCGATCCGGCACGATCGCGTCGAGGTCCTCCTTGCGTGGTGTGCCGCCGGGGAACTGCGGCATCGACCAGCCGCCTCCAGTGATCCAGCCGTCTTTGTTGCCGGCGGCGTGGTCGGCGATGATCCGCAGGTAGTCCTCACGGGTGTCCGCGTCGTTGAGCCAGACCCGCAGGCGATTGAGTCCCGCGAACGGGGTGTGCACGTGGGCGTCCTGAAAACCCGGCACGACGGTCTTGCCGCGGCCGTCGATGACCTCTGTGTCCGGACCGACCTCCGCGGGCACGATGCGCCCGTCGCGGACTCCGATGTCACCCTTGCCCACGCCCCATAGGTTCGCTGCTGTGATGACCAGTTCGGCTGCCATGGTGACTAGTGAACCAGTCGTCCGCCCAGCAGTCGGCGCCTGATCGATCGTGCCGGGTTCGCCCGGCCTAGTGGCCTAGGCTGACGCCCATGAACGAGCCAGTGCCCACGAAGCGTCGTTGGCCGCGCGGGCTGGCCATCGCAGTGGGCGTCGTGTTTGCGCTGGTTCTGGCGTCGTTCGCGTACACCGCCGCGATCGGCATGAACAATCCGGCCTTCATCGCGCGGT
>JALOLM010000373.1 GCA_025455985.1 Candidatus Nanopelagicales bacterium
CCTGAGCATCGCGTTCGATCTGCCCACCCAGTGTGGCTACGACTCCGACGACCCGATCGCCCGGCCCGAAGTGGGCAAGGTCGGCGTTCCCATCAACTCCCTCGACGACTTCCACGTGCTCTTCGACGGCATCCCGCTGGAGAAGATGAACACGTCCATGACCATCAACGGCACGGCCATGTGGCTGCTGGCGCTGTATGTGGCGCTGGCCCGCGAGCGCGGTGAGGATGAGTCGAAACTGCAGGGCACCACGCAGAACGACTTGATCAAGGAGTACCTCGCGCGCGGGACCTACATCTTCCCGCCCGAGGCGTCGATGCGCCTGATCGCGGAGATGTACGAGTACTGCCTCGAGGCGATCCCGAAGTGGAACGCCTCCAACATCTGCTCCTACCACTTGCAGGAGGCCGGCGCGGCGCCCGTGCAGGAGTTGGCCTTTGCCCTGGCCAACGCGATCAGCCTGTTGGACCTGCTCAAAGAGCGCGGGCACTTCGACGACGAGCAGTTCGAGCGCGCCGTGGGCCGCATCTCCTTCTTCGTCAACGCCGGCATCCGCTTCATCGAGGAGATGTGCAAGATGCGGGCGTTCGGGCAGTTGTGGGACTCCTACACCGCTGAGCGCTTCGGGGTGAAGAACGAGAAGTACCGCCGCTTCCGTTATGGCGTGCAGGTCAACAGCTTGGGCCTGACTGAGGCGCAGCCGGAGAACAACGCCTGGCGCATCATCCTCGAATCGCTGGGCGTGACGTTGAGCCGCAATGCCCGCTGCCGCGCTTTGCAGCTACCGGCCTGGAACGAGGCCATGTCGCTGCCTCGGCCGTGGGACCAGCAGTGGTCGCTGCGCTTGCAGCAGATCCTGGCCTACGAGACCGACCTACTGGAGTACCCCGACCTGTTCGACGGCAGTCCCGTTGTCGAGGGAAAGGTCGCTGCGCTGATCGAAGAAGCGACCGCCGAGATCGAGACGATCCTGGGCATGGGCGGGGTGATCCCGGCCATCGAGTCCGGCTACATGAAGACCGCACTGGTGCGGTCCATGTCCGAGCGGATGAGCAAGATCAACTCTGGTGAGCAGATCGTCGTGGGGCTGAACAAGTGGACCGACGGCCTGCCCTCGCCGCTGACAGCCGGTGACGACGGCGGGATCTTCAAGGTGGACGAGAAGGCCGCAGAGCAGATCATCGCCGGTCTCGACCAGGTGCGTGCCGCCCGCGACTCGGCCCGTGCCGAGGCCGCGATTGACGCGCTCAAGGCATCGGCCCGCGACGGGAGCAGCCTGATGGAGCCCAGCATCGAGTGTGCGCTGGCGCGCGTCACCACCGGCGAGTGGGCGGGGGCGTTGCGCGAGGTGTTCGGCGAGTACCGTCCGGCGACCGGCATCGAAGGTCAGCAGCTCGGCTTGACCGGCGACCGGGTCGAGGTGCTGCGCGGCCGCATCAACGCGCTGGCCGAGGGTATGGGCCACCGCCCGCGCATCGTGGTCGGCAAGCCCGGGCTCGACGGCCATTCGAACGGCGCCGAGGTGATCGCAGTATCCGCGCGGCACGTGGGCTTCGACGTGATCTACTCGGGCATCCGGTTGAGCCCTGATGAGATCGTGCAGTCCGCGGTCGAGGAGGGCGCGGACCTGATCGGCGCGTCGGTGCTGTCGGGTTCTCACATCGACTTGGCCAAGCAGATCCTCGAAGGGCTGCGGGAGCAGGGCGCAGACGAGGACATCGCAGTGGTGTTCGGCGGGATCATTCCGCCGGCCGACGCGACCGAACTCGAGTCCATGGGCATCCGGAAGGTGTTCACGCCCGCCGACTACGACCTGATGGACATCATGGAGTCGATGGTCGACGTGCTCGAGGCCCGATGACGCTGGCGGCCGCGCGTGAACTGAACAAGCACGCGGTGTCGAAGTTGGTCGCTGCCTTCGAGGACACCCGGCCGCAAGCCGCTGCTCGGCGAGCCGAGATCCTTGACGAACTCGGACCCGCGAAGGCTACGGTGCTGGGGATCACGGGGACGCCGGGTGCGGGCAAGTCCAGTCTCGTCGCGCGGCTGGTGCCGGCGCTGCTGGCCGCCTCGGACATGTCGGTGGCGGTGCTCGCAGTCGACCCCGCCAGTCACGCCTCCGGCGGGGCGTTACTCGGCGACCGTACGCGCACCCGCTTTGCGACTGGCGAGAAGCGTGCGTTCTTCCGCAGCCAGTCCAACGCGGCCGAACTCGGCGGCCTGGCTCCGACGACGTTCCAGGTCACCCGGCTGCTCAAGCGGCTGTTCGACGTGGTGATCGTGGAGACCGTCGGCATCGGGCAGAGCGAGTTGGACATCCGCTACCTGGCCGACCACGTGTACCTGGTGCTGCAGCCGCTCGGTGGCGATGAGATCCAGTTCCTCAAAGCGGGCATCATTGAGATCCCCGACTCGTTCATCCTCAACAAGTGCGATGACCCGGCGGCCAATCAGTCGTTCTACCAACTTCGGTCGTCGTTGTCGCTCGCGCGGCCATTTGACGAGGAATTGCCACCCATCTACCGCACCTCAGCGCGCACCGGCGAGGGGGTTGACGACGTGTGTTCGGCGATGTTGTCCGTGGCGCCGCGGCACTCGGACAAGGAACGCGAGGAGTACTTCTTCGGCCGCTGGGTCGAGGACGAATGGGGCGCGACGGGTCGGCGCTACGCCGAGGGTCGGGATCTGCTGGCCGGCGGTTTTGATGTCGCCCAGGCGGCGTTCGGGGCCGGGATTGTGGAGTGGCTGACGGGCTGAGGCTGGCCGTTTCGGGCCGTTGGGTGGGGCTCGTGCAGTTGGTTGACGTCTGTCGCGCGACGAGCGTCAACCAACTACCTGAGCGTCAACCAACACGCTAGGTGGGATGGACGGCAGTCAGGTATCGGTATGAAGTGCGGCGTGGACACCGGCACCCTGTTCCGGAGGGTGCGCTTAGTCGCGGTTTTCACCCAAGCGGAACTGGCCGCCTGTTGGGTGACGTTCGTGCAGTTGGGTGGGGCTCGTGCAGTTGGTTGACGTCTGTCGCGCGACGAGCGTCAACCAACTA
>JALOLM010000052.1 GCA_025455985.1 Candidatus Nanopelagicales bacterium
AGCAGCAGCAGTGGGGTCAGGCTCCGGTGCAGCCTGAGCAGCAGCAGTGGGGTCAAGCTCCGGTGCAGCCCGAGCAGCAGCAGTGGGGTCAGCAGCCTGAGGGCGGTTGGCAACAGCCTCCCGCCGGGGCGTGGGGGTCTGCCGTGCCGCCGGCACCGGTGCCGCAAGGCCTGGCGCCCGGCTCGCCGATGGGCCAGACGAATGTCTTCCCGACCGCTGAGACGATCGACCCGCTCACCGGGATGCCTGTGGCCAGCGGCGACGGCAAGTCCAAGACCTCAGGCAAGCGGCTTGCCGCGCTCGTAGTAGGCACGTTGTTGGTGGGGCTGCTCATCTTGGGCCTTCTCTGGTTCTTCCTCTTCCGCGGTTCCGGCAGCAGTGGGTCGGGGACGACCAACGGCCCTGTGGATGTCACAGCCACCTTCACCGGGACTGTCGACCCTGCGTGTGCGGATCTCGGCGCGGCATTGACCGCTGACGATCTGAGTACCGCAGTGGCCCAACGACTCAACGATGTGGCCATCGCGAAGGATCTTGAGGAGAACCAGGCGTACTTCGATCAGTTGGCCAAGGACATCGCGCCGATCATGGACCAGTACGAGAGTGCGTGTGTGGCCGCGGTGTCCGCCGGCAATGCTCCGGAGTTCTACCGCACGTTCGTGGAGACGTTCCAGGTGTCGGTGACCGACGGGGCGGCGGTTGCCTCATCTGCGCTGGACAACGGTGGTCAGGTTGATCCGGCGGAGGCTGAGAAGTTGCGCGCAGAGGCCAGCAAACTTGAGGCGAGTGCAGCCGCGGTGATGTCGATCTCAGGCTCCCCGTCGCCGAGTGCATCGCCGAGTCCGGCGGAATCCACCACGCCGAGCGCGGAGGAATCCCCCGCCGCCACTTCGATCGGCTAACTTCGGGGAGTGCCTGAGCCTTTGTGGCGGCCTGACGCGGTCGCCGTTGCGCGTTCGTCGGTCCGCAAAGTGATGACCGAGGTCGAAGCGGTCACGGGGCTGCCGATGGTGACGATGGCCGACTTCCACGACTTCTCCGTGGCGTCCCCCGGTGACTTCTGGGATCTGGTGTGGGGGGAGTGCGGGGTCATCGGGGACCGGGGTGACGGTCCTGCTGTGGTCCCACCGCCACCGGGTGAGGACCTTCGCGCCACGAGATTCTTCCCCGCTGCGACATTGAACTACGCCCAGAACCTGCTGGCCGGCGCGGATCTGCCCGGCGCGTCCGACACCGCTCTGGTGTTCCGCCAGGAAGACGGTCAGCGCCGCGTGTGGTCGTGGGGGCAGTTGCGCGAAGCGGTCGGCTCGGTGCGATCCGGCCTCATGGACGCCGGGGTCGGGCGGGGGGATGTCGTTGCCGCATGGATGCCCAATGTCCCCGAAACCGTGATCACGATGCTGGCCGCCGAGGCGCTGGGGGCGGTCTTCACGTCGACGAGCCCCGACTTCGGCCCGGCGGGTGTGCTTGACCGGTTCGCCCAGGTGGCCCCCAAGATCCTGGTGGCCGCCGACGGGTACTTCTACGGCGGGAAGCGTCATGATCGCCGCGAGGCGCTCTCGGAGATCTCCGCGGGACTGCCCAGTCTGCGACAGGTCTGGCTTGTCGGCCATCTCGATCCTGAGGCGCAAGTCGGCCTCGCAGTGGACACGCGCCGCTTCAGTGACGTCCTGGCGGCACCCGGGGTCCTGGAGTTCGAGCAGATGCCCTTCGACGCCCCCGGATTCATCCTCTACTCCTCGGGTACCACCGGCGTGCCCAAGTGCATCGAGCACCGATCCGCCGGATTCCTGCTGAAGCACGCGGCCGAGCAGCGATGGCACATGGACATCCGCGCTGGCGACCGGGTCTTCTGGTTCACCACCTGCGGGTGGATGATGTGGAACTGGCTGGTCAGCGCACTGGCGGTGGGCGCCACGGTGATCCTGTACGACGGGTCCCCGTTCCACTCCCACCCCGACCAGTTGTGGGAGATCGCCGAGCAGGAACAGATCACGATGTTCGGCGTCAGCGCGAAGTACCTGGATGCGTGCGCCAAGCAGGGACTCAGGCCGGGCACCCAACGAGACCTGTCTGCACTGCGCACCGTCGGCTCAACGGGCTCGCCGTTGTCGCCCGAGGGATTCGAGTACGTGTACCGGGAGGTGAAGGCCGACGTGCACCTCGCCTCGATCTCCGGGGGAACCGACATCTGCGGGTGCTTCGCTCTGGGCGACCCCACGTCGGCGGTATGGGCCGGGGAATTGCAGGCGCCGGCGCTGGGTGCCGATGTCGACGTGCTCGACGCAGATGGTACTAGCCATCGAGGGCAAGCGGGCGTGACCGGCGAACTGGTCTGCCGCAACGCCCTGCCGAGCATGCCGATCAGGTTCATCAACGACCCCGACGACCGCAAGTACACCGACGCCTACTTCAACCGCTTTCCCGGACTGTGGAACCACGGCGACTTTGCGATGTGGACCGAGCATGACGGCATCGTCATCCTGGGACGATCCGATGCCACGCTCAACGCCGGGGGTGTGCGGATCGGCACAGCGGAGATCTATCGGCAGGTTGAGTCGCTGGAGGAGGTGGTCGAGGCCATCGCCATCGGCCAGAGTTTCGACGACGACACCCGCATCGTGCTGTTCGTGCGATTGCTGCCCGGCCACGAACTCGACGATCTGCTGCGGGCACGGATCGCTAAGCGCCTGCGGGAACGGTGCTCACCAAGACATGTGCCTGCCCGTATTGTTGCCGTGGCGGACCTGCCGCGGACCCGGTCGGGCAAACTGGCCGAATTGGCCGTCGCCGACGTTGTGCATGGGCGGCCGGTGCGCAACACCGAGGCGTTGGCCAATCCGGAGAGTCTGCGACTCTTCGAAGACCTGGAGGAACTCACGACATGACGATCGCCGCAGAGGAAACGCCCGCGCACGATCTGAACCGCAGAGTCGCCGCTGAGATCCCACAGCGACGTTATGTGCCCGGAACGGGCTGGACCAGCCACGTGCCCAGTGTGTTGCGCGCGCTGCTGTTGTTCGTGGCCGCGTTCAGCGCCATCACGGCTGTCTTCCCGGCGCTTGCACGCGGGCTCAGCGGCGTTCGAGAGGTCATCGAGGTCGTCTTCGTGCCGGCCCCACCGAACCTGGCGTGGGCCGCACTGCTGGTGATCTTCGGTTCGGCATTGGGCAAGCGCAAGCGCTCGGCCTGGTGGTTCCTGGTGATCATCCTCGTTCTGGGCATGCTGATCTCAGCGGCGCTGATGACGGACGCCGATCTGCGCGTCAAGGAGGCCGCGACGCTCGCGACCTCGCTGGTGCTGCTCGTCATCCTGATCCTGGCCCGCAAGGAGTTCTTCGCGGTCGTGCCCCGGCGCAACATCCCCGTCGCCATCGCCACACTGATCGTCGGCTTCGCGATCGCCATCCCGATCGGGTGGGCGCTGGTGGAGGCGCTGCCGGGGACGGTGCCGCGCAGTGACTCCTGGGGGTACGCCGCCCTCAACGTGCAGGGCGGACTGGGCTCGACAGAGACGACAGGCATCGAGGGTCGCGCCACCCGCCCGGTGCCGTTCCTGCTCGGTGGCCTGGGCACTGTCGTATACATCGCTTTCGGGCTGGCGCTGTTCCGCACACGCGGCAACGAGCGACTGATCGGCGGGGAGGACGAAGTTGCCCTGCGCAGCCTGTTGCTGGAGCACGGTGACCGCGACTCGCTGGGTTACTTCGCCACCCGGCGGGACAAGTCGGTGATGTGGTCGCCTTCCGGCAAGGCCGCTGTCACCTATCGGGTGGTCAACGGCGTCAGCCTGGCCTCGGCGGATCCGATCGGTGACCCCGAGTCGTGGCCGCCCGCCATCGAGGCGTGGCTGGAGGAAGCCCGGCATTACGGGTGGGCGCCGGCTGCCATGGGGGCTTCCGAGCAAGGGGCGGAAGCGTATGTCCGGGCAGGACTGGAAGCGCTGTCCTTGGGTGACGAAGCGATAATCGAGTTCTCCGACTTCACTCTCGACGGCCGGCACATGCGCGCAGTGCGACAGGCGGTCCACAGGCTGGAGCGCGACGGCTATACGACCAGGGTTCGCCGGCACCGCGACATCCCCGCGGACGAGATGGCAGAGGTCGTCGTCGACGCCGATCGCTGGCGCGACACCGACAATGAACGCGGATTCTCCATGGCGCTGGGCCGGCTCGGTGACCCGCTCGACGGGCAGTGCGTGCTGACCGAGATCTTCGACGCCGAGGGTGTGCGCCGGGGGCTGCTGTCGTTCTCCCCGTGGGGTGGGCGTGGAATCTCGTTGGACCTCATGCGGCGAGACCCGCAGTCCGAGAACGGCGTGATGGAGATGATGGTGACGGCGACTGTGCACGCCGGACCGATCATCGGCGTGGACCGGCTGTCGCTGAACTTCGCCATCATGCGGGCGATCTTTGAAGAGGGTGCGAAGATCGGCGCCGGTCCGGTGATCCGGGCGTCCCGAGGGTTCCTCATGTTCGCCAGTCGTTGGTGGCAGATGGAGTCGCTGTACAAGTCCAACGAGAAGTACGAACCCGAGTGGGTCACGCGCTACATGTTGTTCGAGCGCTCCGGTGACCTTCCCCGGGTCGGCATCGCGGCGGGCCTGGCCGAGGGTTTCGTCGAGAAACCGAAACGGCCGTTCTCGGGCCACCGCCGGGAGTCCCTGGCAGATGGTGTGGCGGCATCGCCGGTGGCGTTGTGGGCCCCGATCGCCGAGCAGTTGGCGCAGGAGGCCGAGCAGGAATCGCAGATGCCCGAACGCCGGCTGCCCGAGCAGGAGTTGGTGCGCCGGCAGAAGTTGCAGGAGATCAGAGACCGCGCGATGCCCGCACTGGGCACACCGTGCGGATCGCCGGGCGGGTCATGCTCAACCGCGTCACCGGCAAGTTGGTGTTCGCGCAGGTGAAGGACTGGACCGGCCAGATCCAGGTCATGTTGTCGCTGGCCGAGGTGGGCCAGGAGATGCTCGATCGCTGGAAGCACGAAGTCGACCTCGGCGACCACGTCGGAGTGGTCGGGCAGGTGATCACCAGCAAGCGAGGCGAACTGTCGGTCCTGGCCGAGGAGTTCGTCATCACCTCGAAGTGCTTGGTGCCGCTGCCGGACAAACACGCCGGACTCACGGATCCAGAGGCGCGCACCAGGCAGCGCTATGTGGACCTGATCGTCAACGACTCATCGCGCGAGATGGTCGCGCTGCGTTCCACCGCGATCCGGGCGCTGCGCGAGAGCCTGTGGAGCCGGGGTTTCCTGGAAGTGGACACCCCCATGCTGCAGACGGTTCACGGTGGTGCGAACGCGCGGCCGTTCATCACGCATATCAACGCCTACGACATGCGCCTGTATCTGCGGATCGCTCCGGAGCTGTTCCTCAAACGGCTGCTCGTGGGGGGCGTGGAGAAGATCTTCGAGGTCAACCGCAACTTCCGCAACGAGGGGGCCGACACCAGTCACAACCCCGAGTTCAGCAGCCTCGAGGTGTATGACGCATACGGTTCCTACGAGACGATGCGGGTGCTGACCAGGGACATCATTCTCGAGATCGCCACAGCGGTCTACGGTGAGCCCATCGCACGTCGGCCGAAGCCCGACGGCGGCTACGAGGAGATCGATCTCTCCCCGGAATGGCCCACGATGACGGTGCATGAGGGTGTGAGCCACAAGCTCGGGGAATTGGTCACCGTGGACACCCCGCTGGAGGTGCTGCGGGGGCACGCGGCGAAACTGCAGATCCCGCTGGAACCGCAGTGGGATGCCTCGCAGGTGTTGCTGGAGCTTTATGAGCACCTCTGCGAGAGCACGACAACCTTCCCCACGTTCTACTTGGACTTCCCGACCGAGGTGTCGCCGCTGACCCGCAAGATGCCCTCGGAACCGCGGCTGGCCCAGAAGTGGGACCTCGTCGGCTGGGGCGCCGAACTGGGCACCGCCTACACCGAGCTCATCGACCCGCTCGACCAGCGCGACCGCCTGGTCGCCCAGAGCCTGCTGGCCGCAGCCGGTGACGTGGAGGCCATGGAGGTCGACGAGGACTTCCTGCGGGCCCTGGAGTACGGGATGCCCCCGGCCGGTGGTCAGGGGATGGGCGTCGAGCGCGTCATCATGATGCTGACCGGCCAGAACATCCGCGACACCATGTTGTTCCCGATCGTGCGCCCGGAGTAGGTCCTGGGCGGTCGGCTCGATCAACCGGTTGCCCGCCTCACCGCAAACCGGAGTGCTGTTCACTCAGACCCGCAGGTGGTGTTCAGCGACGCGTAACGCCGGCAGACAAGCGTGGGAGGCACCGGAAGGAGCCCGCCATGCCTGTTCGACTGGTCGCCATAGCCAACCTGACCGGCCTCCTGGGGGTCATGACCCTCGCAGTCGGGGAAGTGATCTTGAGTTCCAAGCGTGACCGCAGCACGTACTACGAAGACCACTTCTGAACAGCGGGCTGCCGCTGCGGCCCTGCGGGTTACCGTTGGTGCACACCGAGAGCGGGAGGCTGCATGAGAGCACTACTGGGCACGCTGGTGCTGGCCGCGGCCCTGGCGGGCTGTTCGCAGACCGAATCAGCGCCGGAGCCCGTCGACAGCGCCACAGTCTCGACAGCGCCCGCCCCCACGGCAGCCAGCACACCCCCGCGGGCTCCCACCACCGCAGTCCCGACCTCGGCTGCACCCGTATCCGAGAGCCCGGCGGCATCCTCGGGTGACGATGCCTTTTGCGCGTACCTGAAGAAGTCGTCGAAGGCGGCTCAGCAGGTGGAGGACCCGGCGGCATTCGTGGCGCTGGTGGAGGGTGCCCAAGCCGTCGCTCCCGGGGCGATCGAGGAAGACCTGGCCCTCTACGCAGAATCGGTCCGCAAACTCGCGATCCTCGTGACCGGTAGCCCGAAGCAGGCCGCCAAGGCCGATGTGTGGCTGGCGGAGAACGAGGACGTCGTGGCCAGTGCGCAGGCAAATGTCGACAACTACTCCCAGTCGGTGTGCGGCATGCCCTTCATCACCGGTGAGGGTGAGTGAAGACATAAGACGTATGTCTTGCAATACCTGAAACAAAATGCGCTAGTATGGCGACATGTTCAGAATCAATCACGTGGCGACCGGCACCCTCGCGGGCCTGATCGCCTTCCTCCTGACATCGATCGGTTTCTTCGGCCAAGTGGTGGGACCCTTCTGGTTCACCCTTGAGTCGGTGGTTCTCGGCACCTTCGTGCTCACGATGGGTTGGCTGGTGGCCGCCTACTCCGCGCGGAACCTGCGTGGCCAGGCCCGGCAGGGCCGGTACGCCGGTTATCTGGCGGTCGCGATCGCATCCCTCTGGCTGGCCGTAGTGGCTGATCCGGTGTTCCTCACCGCCACGGGGTGGACTGTCAGCGGACTGGCCGTTGCGGCCCTTGTCGCGCACGCGGGGACGAAGACAGCGGTGTCGGCCGGACGGCGCGTCGCTGGCAGGCTTCTGGTCGGCGACATCGCATTGTGGGCGGCAGTCGTCGTGCTGCTCGCCGATGGAACGGTGTCGCGCTCGAATCTCGGTGAGATCTCGTGGGTCGTCCCGGCGCTCATGGCCGCTGCGGGCATCGTGCGCTCGGCGCTCGTGCCGGCGTGGCGCTGGCTGCCGTTGACTGCCGAAGCGCCCTCGCCGGTATCCGCGCTCTTGCACGCCGGAGTGGTCAACGGACTCGGTCTGCTGGCCGTTCTCTACTGGGACGTCTTCGCCTCTGCGCCGGCGGTACTGCTGGTCCTCGTGGTCGTCGGTGGCCTCACGGCGGTCCTGGGCACGGCGGCCATGCGGGTGCGCCCCGACGTGAAGGGCAAACTGGCCAGTTCCACCTCGGCCCAGATGGGATACATGACCGTCCAGGTCGGCCTGGGGCTGCCAGCCTTCGCTCTGCTGCACCTGATCGGGCACGGGTTCTACAAGGGGTGGCTGTTCCTGCGGGCCGGCGGAGCGCCGCAACGGCCGAAGCTGGCGGCCGGTGCCGGGTTGAGAATCTCGTGGTCGATCATGTTCGCCGCCCTGAGCGCGGCTGTGGTCGCGCTCGGTGTCGCCACCTGGGCTTCGCAGCCGGTGGTCGATCTGGTCCCGCTGACAGTGGCCGCGGTCACCGCGACGTTCGCCCTGTGTGCGGTGCTGTGGCCGGACGCCCGCACCCGTGCCTTCTCGACGGCCCGCGGACGTGCGTGGTCGATGGTGGCGATCACGGCTGGGCTGTTCGCCTACGTGGTGATCCTGGGAGTCTGGGAACGGATCTTCGAACTGCCGGGAGTCTGGTCCGGGACCGCGGCCGGGCTGCTCACCCTTGCGGTGCTGGTTCTTGCGGCCCTGGGGATGTATGCGGCCTCTCGCGGATGGTTGCGCGGCATGGTCGCGCCTCTGGTCGTGGACACGGCGGTCCGTATCCGTGGCGCAGTGCCGGTCGTGGACATCGACGAGGCGCCCGATGTCGACGTGGCCATCGACGCCGCCTCGAGCACGGTTGGCCCCATGTGGGCCATCAAGTCCGCGGTCGCGGTGAACCCGCTGTCGGGTCTGCAAACCATGGGTTTCGCAGATGCTGCCGAGGTGGCCTCTCGGACCTGGGGAGCGCGGTCGTTCCTGACCGAAGATCAGTACCTGCAGGCCATGAATGCGGGACGATTCACCCACGCCGACCTCGTCGCCGCTGCGCAGGGTCTCTCGATGCCCGCCGAGCAAGCCGTCGACATCCTGATCGACCGGGCACGCCGTGCGCAGTCCGCCACGGATGTCCGCCGGGGACCGCGCACGCTGGGGGAGCAGAACGGAATCGGCGACAAGGTCTCCGGTCTGGCCAACGCGTGGACATCGCTTGCCAACAGCGCGCAGCCCGGTGCCGGCGAACTCTGGCACACGTTCCAAGCCGACGTCGCTGATCTGGGGCTACGCGGTCTTCGGGATGCGGTGCGCTCTTTGCCCGCCCAGCCCTCCGCAGCCGTGGCGGTCCTGATGCACAACGTGGTCCCGGTCGGCGAGCAGGTGGGCTACCTGTCGCGGCTGGTGGCCAAGGACCCCGGCTGGGCCGCACACCTCAAGCAGCGCGACCCCGCCCTCATCACCGACCTGCTCGCGATCCGGGTCACCTTCGATGTCCTCGGTTGCGCCGCGGCCGGGGGCCGGGTGTGGGCACCTGCACCGCCAGTCGATGAGAAGTCAGATGAGCTTCCCGAAAGTGCACGAGTCGCCATCTGGCAGCGGGCCTGGGAGCAGCGCTACCGCAACCGGTTGCTGGACCGGGTGAGCACCCGCGCTGCGCAGCCCGTCGAACAGCCGGTACCTGACGCGCACGTGGTCATGTGCATCGACGTGCGCTCAGAGCGCTTCCGGCGGCATCTGGAGGCACAGGGTCATTACGACACTCACGGCTTCGCGGGGTTCTTCGGCATCGCATTGCGCCATGAGACAGCCAGCGGGTCGGCCACTGACCAGTGCCCGGTGCTGCTCAAGCCGGCGTTCACCATCACCGAGGACGATTCGGTGGACCAGGCAAACGGCACAACGCTGGCCGTGCGCGGCGGCTTGGTCGCGTCCGCGGCCCAGCCGGCGAGTGCTTTCGCTCTGGCCGAGGGGCTGGGGGCCCTGGCGGGTCTGGACGCCTTGGCCCAGACGGCTGCCCCAGGGCTCTGGGGGCGCTGGCGCGACCGCTTCCAGCCGTCGGGTCACGGGGACCTGCACCTCGGCCGGCTCGACGTCGCAGGCCGTAGCGGACCTGCCCACGGCATGACTGTGGAGCAGCGCGCCGATGCCGCGGCCGGGATGCTGCGGGCGTTGGGTCTAGTGGAGGGGTTCGCGCCGATCATCCTGCTGACCGGACATGCGGCGACGGTGGAGAACAACGCCTTTGCCGCGGCCTACGACTGCGGTGCCTGCGGTGGTAACGGCGGGTACGTCAATGCCCGGGTCATGGCCGCAGTGCTCAACGACCCGCGGGTGCGCAGGCGCTTGGCCGCCGAGCACGGCATCGTCATCCCCGAGGCGACCGCGGCCGTTCCCGCCTGGCACAACACAACAACCGACGAGGTCCACATCGACGCCCGGGACGTCCCGGACACACATCGCGGCCTTCTTCCGGCGTTGCGCGCCGATCTGGAAGCCGCAGGGGTCTCGGCTCGCCAGGAACGGATGGCTGAACTGCCCGGCGTGCGCGGTACCGATGCCCGGGCCGCTGCCCGGCGGGCCGCCGACTGGGCAGAGCCACAGCCCGAGTGGGGCCTGGCCGGCAACGCGGCATTCGTGATCGGGCCACGGTCGATGACCAAGGGGCTCAACCTGCGTGGTCGGGTGTTCCTGCACTCCTACGATCCGGGGCTGGACGTCGACGGCTCGACGCTCGAGCTCCTGCTGACCGCACCCATGGTGGTCACGCAGTGGATCAACAACCAGTACTACTTCGCCACCGTCGACCCGGCCCACTTCGGCGCCGGGGACAAGACCACCCACAACGTGGTCGGGGACTACGGGGTGTTCAGTGGGGCGGGTGGCGACCTGCGGGTGGGACTTCCGTGGCAGGCCGTGTTCCGCAGCCAACCGGGCCAGGGTGCGCATTGGATGCACGAGCCGTTGCGCCTGCAGGTGGTCGTCAATGCGGCGCCTGCCGACATCGTCGCGGTCCTCGACCAGCACCCCGATGTGGCAGCGCTCGTGGCCAACGAGTGGATCGCGCTGGCCGCCATCGAGCCCGGGTCGGGCGAGGCCTACTCGCTGGGCACCGACCTGCAGTGGCGGCCGTGGCTGGTCGCTGGGGAGTTCGAGGAGCAGTCCGTGTCGTTGTCGAACAAGGAGGCCTGAGCATGCTGACCGGAAAACGCCTACTGATCACCGGAGTCGTCACGACGGACTCCATCGCCTGGGCGGTGGCCGAATCGGCGCAACTGCACAACGCGGAGGTGATCCTGACCAGTTACGACCGGGTGCGCGATCTCACACAGGCCGCGGCTGAGGCGCTGCCCAGGACGCCGGAGATCCTGACCCTCGACGCCACCCGGCCCGAGGATTTCGCAGCACTGGCCGACCAGCTCGCGGGTCGGCAGATCGATGGGGCTCTGCACGCCATCGCATTCGCCCCCCGGGAGGCGCTGGCGGGGGACTTCCTGTCCGCCGGTGACGAGGCGATCGAGTTGGCGTTCCGTACCTCCACGACGTCGTTCGCGCGGCTGGCGGGGGTGTTGGCCGAATGTGCACCCGCGAACGGGGCATCGTTGGTCGGTCTCGACTTCGACGCCGACGGCCGGGCCTGGCCGGTCTACAACTGGATGGGCGTGTGCAAGGTCGCTCTGCAAGCCACCATGCGCTACGTGGCCAGGGATCTCGGGCCACGCGGTGTTCGCGCGAACCTGGTGGCGGCGGGCCCCCTGCACACCCGCGCGGCCGGCGGTATCCCCGACTTCCAGAGCTTGCTCGATGCCTACGACGCAGCGCCACTGGGGTGGGACCCTCAGGACGCGGGTCCGGTGGCCGACGCTGTGTGCTTCCTGCTTTCGGATATGGGTCGGGCTGTCAGCGCAGAGATCCTGCATGTCGACGGCGGCTACCACGCGTTGGCCGCGCCGGGGGTATCTCAAGCAGTGCGGCGGGCAGGCTGAGTCTCCCAGAGGTCGTGCAACTGCCCCCCGACCCAGTCGTGGCCGGCCGCCTCGGAGTCCGCGATCAGCAGGGCGGACTCCACGCGGGCGCGTTCGACGTCCCCGGCGCGAAGGAGCCGGTGCACGTCCCAGAGGCGGCCGTCGAACTGCGCAGCGAGGTCTTGTGTGGTGCTCATGCCTGCAGCATGAACTCAGGGTGTGACAAAACTGCGCAGGCACGCCGGGGATGGGCTCAGTTGATGGTCGCCAGGGTCGACGTGGCGATCTCCAGCTCCTCGTCGGTGGGCACCACGAGCACCCGGACCCTGCTGTCGGGCGTCGCGACGTCCACGGGCCCAAGCGGTCCGCGGACACCGGAGTTGACGGTCTCGTCGATCTCAATGCCGAGGGACTGCAGTCCCGCACACACTGCGGCCCTGACCTGCGGATCGTTCTCACCGACACCGGCGGTGAACACCACCGCATCTGCGCCGCCGAGTTCCACGAGGTACGCGCCGAGGTAGGCCCGGATGCGGTGCACGTAGACATCCAGCGCCGATCGGGCGACCTCGTCGCCGGCCGCCGCCCTGCGGTGCACCTCTCGTAGGTCGTTGTCGCCGCACAGCCCTTTCAGGCCCGACGACCGGTTGAGCAGGGTGTCGAGGTCGTCGACGGACATCCCCATCCGCAGCAGGTGGATCATCGCCCCGGGGTCGATGTCACCGCTGCGGGTGCCCATGACCAGACCGGCCAGCGGGGTCAGGCCCATCGAGGTGTCCACGCTTCTCCCGCCGCGCACCGCGCAGGCAGATGCGCCGTTTCCCAGATGCAAGGTGATGATTCGCGCGCTTCGCTCGTCCAGGCCCAAATGCGCTGCGGCAGTACGGCTGACGAACGCATGCGACGTTCCGTGAAAACCGTACTTGCGTACTCGGTGCTCGTCGGCAGTGTCGCGATCGATGGCGTATCTGTAGGCCGCCTGCGACATGGTCTGGTGAAATGCCGTGTCGAACACGGCCACGTGCGGGATGTCCGGGTTCGCCTGCATCGCCACCTCGATCCCGAGCAGGTTCGCCGGGTTGTGCAGCGGTGCCAGCGGGATGCAGTCGCGGATGGCCTCGAGCACGACATCGTCGATGAGCGCCGGCGCTGCGAACCGGTCGCCTCCATGGACGACGCGATGTCCCACCGCGACCAGGGCGCCATCCGGAATCGGCCGGGTTGTCGTGAACGCCTCGTTCATGGCCGCAAGCCCAGCCCTATGGTCGGCCAGCGGGCCGTCGACGACGTGCGAGACGCCGTCGACGTGGTGGGTGACCCGCGAGTCCTCCTCGCCGATCCGCTCCACGAGTCCGGAGGCCACCGAGACCGGTCCGGTCATGTCGAACAACTCGTACTTGATGCTCGAGGATCCGCAGTTGAGGACCAGGATCTGCGACATCTAGACCCCCTGCGCCTGGATCGCGGTGATCGTGATGGTGTTCACGATGTCCTTCACGGTGCATCCCCGCGACAGGTCGTTGATGGGTTTGCGCAGGCCCTGTAGCACTGGTCCGATGGCCACTGCCCGGGCCGATCGCTGCACCGCCTTGTACGTGTTGTTGCCGGTGTTGAGGTCCGGGAAGATCAGCACGTTGGCCTGTCCGGCGACCTCCGATCCCGGTAGTTTGCTCGCGGCCACCTCGGGGGCCACAGCAGCGTCGTACTGGATGGGGCCCTCCACGGGCAGGTCGGGGCGCTGCCGCTGGACGATCTCGGTGGCCCGGCGCACCTTCTCGACATCGCCGCCTGCGCCCGAACTTCCGGTCGAGTAGCTGAGCATCGCCACCAACGGATCGATGCCGAACGCGGCGGCGGTTTGGGCCGAAGAGATCGCGATGTCGGCCAGTTGCTCGGGGTTCGGATCGGGGTTGACCGCGCAGTCGCCGTACACCAGCACCCGGTCGGCCAGGCACATGAAGAAGACGCTGGAGACCACCGAGACCCCGGGTTCGGTACGGATGAGTTGCAGGGCCGGCCGCACCGTATCCGCAGTCGTGTGGGAGGCGCCGCTGACCATCCCGTCGGCCAGGCCCGACTCGACCAGCAGCGTGCCGAAGATGGTCACGTCGGTGACCGCGTCATGCGCGATGTCCATGACCATGCCCTTGTGTTCCCGCAATGAGCACAGCAATTCGGCCATCCGGTCGCGCAACTCGGAGTGCTCGGGATGGATCAGCGTCGCCCCGCTCAGGTCCAGGCCCATGGAGCGGGCCCGATCCGTGATCCCTTCCGGCGAGCCGAGGATCGTGAGGTCGCAGATCGAACGACGCAGCACCTGATCGGCCGCCCGCAGGATCCGGTCGTCGTCGCCTTCGGGTAGCACGATCCGGCGGCGGTCCTGGCGCGCCGACCGCACCAGGCGGTTCTCGAACATCAT
>JALOLM010000053.1 GCA_025455985.1 Candidatus Nanopelagicales bacterium
CTCGATCGCAGCGCGGATCTCCTCCGGCGAGATCGAAAGTTCGGTCATGATCAGTGCCTCTCGTAGCTAGTTTCTTCGTCAGTGGGTGAGTCGGCGTCGTGCCGCCTCGATGCGGGTGGACAGAGTTCCGTCGATCACTTCGTCGCCGACCCGGACCTCCAGGCCACCCACGATGGAGGGGTCGACAGTGACATTGAGTTGCACGTCGCGATTGTGCAGGCGACCCAGCGCCTCGACGAGCCGGCGCTTCTGCTCGTCGGAGAGTTCTCGGGCACTGCGCACCTCAGCGACGACGCGGCCGCGGCGGGCCGCTGCCAGGGTGCTCAAACCGGCCACCGCGACCTGCACAGGACGTCCGTGCAACTCGGTGGTCACCGACTGCAGCAGGCGCACTGTGATCTCGTCGGCCTTGCCGTCCAGCAACTGCCCGGTGATCGACGCCTTGGCGTCCTCGCCGACTGCCGGATTGGTCAGGGCCATCTGCAAATCCGGGTTCGAGTCGATGATCCGCCCGAAGCGGAAGACCTCTTCCTCGACCCGGTCGAGCCGGCCTTGCTTCTCGGCGGACATCAGCAGCAGGTTCTGTCCGGTCTCGTCGAGAGCATCGACCATGTCGGCATCGGTGGACCACCGCTGGGTCACCGCCACGCCGATGAGCTCGAGCGCGGACTGAGCCATCTTGTCACCCAGCAGTCGCTGGAGCAGCGCATTCTTCGCGGCGGTGTCCAACGCGGAGTCGGACAGTGTCTGGCGAAGCGTGCGCTCGCGACCCAACAGCGAGGCAAAGGACAGCACGGACTGCCCGTCGGAGGCCAGAGCAGCCTCGTCAGCGCTGTCGAAGCGCGCGTTCACGGCCTCCCTCAGTGCTGCGATGGAGGTGCGACTGGCCCCGATCATCAGTTCTGCCCGCCGTTCGGGCTGGCCTGCTCGAGTTCGGCGATGAACCGGTCAACGACCGACGATGCACGGGCGTCGTCGGCCAGCGACTCGCCCACGATGCGTCCGGCCAGGTCAGTGGCGACCCCACCCATGGAACGTCGAAGGTCGGCAAGCGCCTTGGCCTTCTCCGCTTCGATCTGGGCAGTGGCGTTGGCCGCGATCTGGGCTGCCTGTGCTTCGGCGGCCTTGCGGGCCTCCTCCATCACGGACGCCCGCTCGGCCTCGGCCTGCTGACGGATCTCGGCAACCTCGGCCCGGGCCGCTGCCATCTGCTCCTGATACTGCTCCAGGGTGCGCTGGGCCTCGGCCTGCGCCTCCTCGGCACGCTTGATGCCGCCCTCGATCGCGTCTGCACGCTCTTCAAGAGTCTGCTTGATCTTCGGCAGGGCGAACTTGGCCAGTGCTCCGAACACGATGAAAAACGCCACCAGCCCGATGACGAATTCGAACATCGGGATGCGCAGCACATTGCTTCCGCCTTCTTCGGCAGCAAGCATCCACGTCATGGCGAGAGTTCCTTATGCGCCGAAGACGAACGGGGCCACGAAGCCCAGCAGCGCCAACGCCTCGGCGAGGGCGAATCCGAGCAGCATGTTCTGGCGGATCACACCGTAGGCCTCGGGCTGGCGAGCGATCGCCTGGACACCGTTACCGAAGATGATTCCGATACCGATGCCGGGGCCGATGGCGGCCAGGCCGTACCCGATACTTCCCAGTGAGCCGCTGATCGATACTTCGGCAAGCACATCCAGCATGTCGGTTCCTTCTCCTTCTCGGACCCCCTGTTGGGGGTGCGTCTTGTGTTGTGTCGGTCAGTGTTCTGCGTGTAGTGATCCGGCGATGTACACCGCGGTCAGCAGCGTGAAGATGTACGCCTGCAAGGCCTGGATCAGGGCCTCGAAGCCGGTGAAGATGACTGTCATCAGGAACGAGGTGGCCGAGCCCAGGATGCCGATGACCGACGGGCTGGCCAGGTAGAAGGTCGCAACGGTGAACACCGTGAGCAGCAGGTGGCCGGCGAACATGTTGGCGAACAACCGGATCGACAGGGTGACCGGGCGGACCAGCACGTTGGAGATCAGTTCGATGGGGGCCAGGATCACGTAGATGGGCTTGGGCATTCCCGGGGGGAACATCATGTTGGTGAAGAACTTGATGGGGCCCTGGTGGCGCATGCCCAGGTACATGTAGATGATCCACACCATGATCGCCAGACCCACTGGGAAGGCGAAGCGGGAGTTCACGGGGAACTGGGCACCGGGGATGATGCCCCACAGGTTCCCGATCCACACGAAGAAGAAGATGCTGAACAGCAGCGGGACGAACCGGTCGCCGTCCTTGCCGATCACCTCGCGGCTGATCCCATCGCGGATGAACAGGTAGCCCATCTCCCCGACACTCTGCAGCTTGCTGGGGATCAACTGCGGCCGGCGGAAGGCGATCAGGAAGAAGACGATGATGAGCAGGGAACCCAGAAGCAGCAGGAACACCGGCTTGGTGAACTGGCCGAAGTACGGCTCAATGTCGAAGATCGAGGCGTCGGGGGCGGGGAAACCGCACCCGAAATCATTGCCGAGGTGGCACCCCGGCTCGATCTCGGCCATGGGAACGACTGCGCCCTGCACTACGCCTCCCGCTGTGAACTAGGACCGCCATCCAACTGCCGCAGGCGGAAGAAGATCAGATAAGTACTGGCCACGAGCCCGAACACCGCACCGATCGCCAAGCCCGCCGACGCGTTGTCGAAGAACATCCCGATCAGGTAACCCAGGCCGCCGTAGATGAGAAGCCCGGCGATCAGGTTGTTGAGGACCGTCCACGCCACGTTGGGCGTCTCGCGGTCGACAGTGGTTGGTGAAGGTTTCATGTTCGCGCTCAACGTACCAGCACCCCCCGGCACCCACGACGGCACCCACGGGCTGTCATGAGCCGGGCTTCCGCAGCCGCGCGACAACCTCAGGATCATCGGACAGCCCCAGCGTCGACTCCGGTTCCACGTAGGTGGCCGGACGCTTCGACAACTGCACCACGATCAGTGCCGTCCAGGTCAACGCACAGGCCACGATCACGCCGGCGAAGACCTTGGGGTCGAAGAAGGTGGCGTTGCGCAACAGCGCGAGCAGGATGAACAGGAAGAGGATTTGCCCGAGGTAGACACCGAGCGCCACATTGAGCCCGAGAGCCGGATTGTTGGCCATGACTCTCTGGATGGCCAGCTGACCCAGGCCGAAGAAAAGCAGGACGACGACGGTGGCCATGACTCCGGCGATCAGTCCCGGTCCACCGGCGGCGACGCCCCCGATAACAGTTCCGATGATCCCTACGATCGCCGTGCCGATCACGGGCCTGATGAGGCCATTCGCGGCGACAGGGGAATCGGGATTCATAACTCTACAACTGTAACCGTTGGGTAAGGACGCCAGAACCGCGGCCTCGGACCCGGACTGGTGACGTTGCCAGGCGCTGGCGTGCTCTGGTCAGACCGCGCCTAGTTGCTGGGCGCGGCGGTCCCGGGTCTGGACACGAGAAAGGCCAGCCCGGCCAGTCCCACCAGGAAGATGACCAGGGCCATGGGCCACGGGATCAAGGCGACCGCCACCGCGGAGAAGGCGATGAGTGCCGTCCAGGCGTGCATGAGACTCACCGCGCGGCGCTGGGAATGACCTAACTCGATCAAGCGGTGGTGCAGGTGCTCCTTGTCCGGGGCGAAGGGGCTGCGCCCGCGCCTGGTCCGGCGCACGATGGCCATCGCCACATCGATCAACGGAATCGCGATCACCGCCAGCGGGAGTAACAACGGCAGCACTGCCGGCAGCAGCAACTCACCGCGCACCGCACTGGGATCGACCCGGCCCGACAGCGTGATGGCGCTGGCGGCGAGCAACAGTCCGATCAGCATCGATCCGGTGTCGCCCATGAACAGCTTCGCCGGGTTCAGGTTGTGCGGCAGGAATCCGATACAGATGCCGGCGAGCAACGCGCAGATCAGGGCTGCCAGCGTGGCCCGGTCGAAGCCGAACTCGACCGACAACAGGAACGCGTAGACGAAGAAGGCGGCCGCGGCGATCGCCACAATGCCTGCCGCCAGACCGTCCAGACCGTCCACGAAGTTGATGGCGTTGATGGTGAGCACCACGAACAGAACGGTCAGCAGCACGCTGGTCAGCGGGTCGAGTACCAGGGTCCCACCGATGGGCAGCCAGACCATCTGGATCCCCAGGAACGCCATGGAACCGGCAGCCAGGACCTGCCCTGCGAACTTTGTGGGCGCATCGAGGCCGAACCTGTCGTCCAGCAGCCCCAACCCCACGATCAACGTGGCTCCCACGACCAAAGCCAATGCCTGTCGGTTGCCGCTGAACACCACCCGCAGTTGCGGGAGCTGGCTGGCGATCAGCATGCCGGCCAGGAAACCGCCGTACATGGCAAGCCCGCCCCAGCGCGGGGTGGGGGTCGCGTGGATGTCACGGTCGCGGACCTCGGCCATGGCTTTGGCCTTGATGGCCAGCCTGCGCACCGCAGGGGTGAGCAGGTAGGTGACCGCGACGGCCACCAGGAAGCAGAGCAGGTATTCCCGCACGGCGGTGGTGTCAGCCGAAGGGGTACGCGGGGAACTCGGTCACCAGAGCGTGTACGGCCTTGCCGATCTCAGGGTCGGCCACGGGCTCTCGCACGGCGCGGCCGATCAGTTCGCCGATCTGCGTCATCTGAGCCACGCCCATCCCCTGGGTCGTCACGCTGGGCGAGCCGACGCGGATTCCGCTGGCCACACTCGGCGGCTGGGGGTCGAACGGGATGGCGTTCTTGTTCAGCACGATCCCGGCGGCGTCACAGCGCTGCTCGGCTTCGGCGCCCGTCACACCCAGCGGCTGCAGGTCCAGCAGGGCCAGGTGGGTGTCCGTGCCGCCGGTCACAGCGCGCATCCCCGCGGTCTCCAGCGCCGCGGTGAGGGCCTGGGCGTTGGCAATGACGTCGCGTGCGTACTGCTGGTACTGCGGGGTCGCCGCTTCCTTGAGCGCGACCGCCTTGGCCGCCACGGAGTGCATCAGCGGACCCCCCTGCATCATGGGGAACACACCCTTGTCGATGGCCGCAGCGTGCTCGGCTTTGCTCAGAATCATGCCGCCGCGCGGGCCCCGCAGGACCTTGTGGGTCGTGAAGGTCACGACGTCGGCATAGGGCACCGGGCTCGGAATCGCCTTGCCCGCGACCAGACCGATGAAGTGGGCGGCGTCCACCATGAGAATCGCGCCTACCTCATCGGCGATCTCCCGGAAGGCCGCAAAGTCGATCAGCCGCGGGATTGCGGAACCGCCGCAGATGATCATCTTCGGCTGGTGTTCGCGGGCGAGGTCACGGACCTGGTCGTAGTCGATGTCCTCGGTGTCCTTGTTGACGCCGTAGTGCACCGCGTCGAACCACTTGCCGGAGAAGGAGACCTTCGTCCCGTGGGTCAGGTGACCGCCGTGCGGCAGGCTCATCGCGAGCACCTTCTCGCCGGGCTTGACGAACGCCCCGTACACCGCGATGTTCGCCGAAGCACCGGAGTGCGGCTGCAGGTTGGCGTGCTCGGCGCCGAAAAGCTCCTTGGCCCGCTCGATGCCGATGGTCTCGGCCTTGTCCACTTCCGCGCAGCCGCCGTAGTAGCGCCGACCCGGGTAGCCCTCGGCGTACTTGTTGCTCAACGTCGAGCCGAGTGCGGCCAGCACAGCCGGGCTGGTGAAGTTCTCGCTGGCGATGAGCTGCAGCCCGCTGCGCAGACGATCGAGTTCGCTGAGCAGGATGCCGGCGATCTCCGGATCCTCTGCTTCAAGTTGCGCGAAATCGGGACCCCAGAATGGGACGTTGGTCATGAGTGCTCCTGACGAGATGGCTGTGATCAGTGTACGGGGGGCCGGGGCGGCTGCGGCGTTGATGGCGGCCCGGCGTGGGGCCCGGCCAGACGTGCCCGACATGCACGCGTTAGCGGTTGTGCTGTTTGTGAGCCAATCCACGCGTTGTTTTGCTCTAAAACAGCACAACGTCCAACTAGGGCCTCGGCGAGGCACCCCTTGCCCAGCAGCGGCTGCGACAATCGGGCCTGTGATGCGCACCTACGCCGGGGACGACGCGGTTCAGCGCGCGGCCGGAACCCGGGCAGCGACCACCGCCATGCGCTCGGGCCGACTGGTTCTGGCTCCCGCAGACCTGCACTACGCCGTTGTCGCCGATGCCTTTTCAATGGCCGGAGTCGCCCGACTGCGCGAGGCCCGGCAGGTCCCCGAGGGTGCCGCGGTTCCGGTGTTCATCGACCGGCGCACGACCCTGCACGCGCTCTGGGGCCGCGTGCCGCGCGATGCCGAAGTGCTGGCGCGAAGGTTCTGGCCCGGACCACTGACCCTGATCGGCAAGCCACAACTGTCCCTGGCCTGGGATGCCGGAGTCTCGGACGCCGTCGCCATCAGGATGCCGCTACACCCGTGGATGCTGGCACTGGTTGCGGCCGTGGGGCCGCTGGCCGCGACCGGAGCCCAGGTCCCGGGTCAGCCGCAGGCCACGACCTTGGACCAATGCGACCAGACATCCATTTCGATCGGTTTGGACGCGGGCGAACTCGAAGGCGGCCTGGCCTCGACGGTGGTGGACCTGCGCTCGGGGGTCGAGGTCGTCAGGGAGGGCGCAATCGGCGCTGAGGCGATCATGGAGTCTCTGCGCTGACCAGCCAGCCGCCGGTCACCCGGTCCCGCCCGGTCAAGTCCTGCCACGTGGTCACCGACTCAAAGCTGTGAAGGAGTTCGCGGATCTGGGCGGCCTGCAGTTCCCCGTGCTCGATGAGCAACCGCCCACCGGGAGCCAGCATGCGTCGCGCCTGGGAGATGACGCAGCGGACCACGTCCAAACCGTCCGGCCCACCGAACAGTGCGAGCGGCGGATCATGCAATGCCACCTCGGGGTCGCGGGGCACCATGCCCTCGGGGATGTACGGCGGGTTACTGACCACCAGGTCGACCGGGCCGAGCGCGCGCAGATCGTCGGCGCACACGTCGGCCAGTCGCAACTCAACGCGCGCGCCGACGTTGCGCTGAGCCCATTCCAGCGCTGCGGGATCCTTTTCGACAGCAACCACCCGTGCATGTGTCTCGGTGGCAAGGCTCAGGGCGATCGCCCCGCTGCCGGTGCACAGGTCAACTGCCGTGGCGAACTCGTGCTGCAGCGCGATGTCCACCAGCACTTCGGTCTCGGGACGTGGGATGAAAACCCCCGGCCCGACGCCGATGTCCAGGTAGCGGAAACCTGCTGTCCCGGTGAGGTGCTGCAGTGGAACTCGGCGGCAGCGAGTAGCCACCAGGTCACTCAACTTCTGGGACTGTTCGGGGGTCAGTTGCGGATCGATCGCACGGCGCCCGAGGACGAACTCGATCAGGTGGTCGGCGTCGGCCTCTGGTGACGGAACACCGGCGGCTCGCAGGCGTGCGACAACCTCGGCACGCACACTCACACCGACTCCGCCGACTCCAAACGATGGTTCAGATCCGCCTGCAGGCAACTGGTGATGACCGGGTCGAGGTCGCCGGCCAGGACCTGGTCGAGGTTGTAGGCCTTGAAGCCCGTGCGGTGGTCGGACAGCCGGTTCTCGGGGAAGTTGTAGGTGCGGATCCGCTCGGAACGATCCACCGTGCGGACCTGCTCTTTGCGGGTCGCAGAGGCTTCGGCGGCCTTCTCCTCTTCGGCCAGGGCGACCAAGCGGGCGCGCAGGATCCGCATCGCCTGCTCCTTGTTCTGCAACTGTGACTTCTCGTTCTGGCAGGAGACAACCACGCCGGTGGGCAGGTGCGTGATCCGCACAGCCGAGTCCGTGGTGTTGACACTCTGGCCGCCAGGCCCGGAGGAACGGTACACATCGATTCTCAAGTCGTTCGGATCGATGGTGATCTCGACGTCCTCGGTCTCAGGGAACACGAGCACCCCGGCAGCGGAGGTGTGGATGCGACCCTGAGACTCCGTGACCGGAACCCGCTGGACGCGATGCACGCCAGCTTCGAACTTGAGCCTGGCGAACGGCATGTCGTCGACCTCAGTGCGGCCCTTGGCCTTGATCGAAATCGTGGCGTCCTTGACCCCGCCGAGGTTGGTCTCCTCGAGGTCGATGACCTCTACCCGCCAACCGCGCGCCTGCGCGTACCTGTCGTACATGCGCATGAGATCCCCGGCGAACAGGGCCGACTCGTCACCGCCCTCACCGGCCTTGATCTCGACGATGGCATCGGAGTCATCCAGCGGATCGCGTGGCACCAGCAATTCGCTGAGCCGCTCTGCGACGTGTTCGCGTTCGACCGCCAGTTGTTCGGCCTCCTCCGCGAAACCGGCATCGGCCTCAGCGAGTTCCAGTGCGGCCTGCTCGTCCTCGGACAGGCTCAACCACCGCTCGTAGGTCTCCACAATCGGCCGCAATTGCGCATGCCGCTTGCCGACCGCGCGGGCACGGCCCGGGTCGGAGTGAAGGGAAGGATCGGCGAGCTGGGTTTCCAGCTCCCGCATCTCCTCGACGAGAGCGTTGACCCGCTCGAACACTTACTTGGACGTCTGCTTGCCGAAGCGCTTCTCGAACTTCGCGACGCGGCCGCCGGTGTCGAGGATCTTCTGCTTGCCCGTGTAGAAGGGGTGACACTTGTTGCACACATCCGCGTGGATCACGCCATTCTTGGCGGTGCTGCGGGTGGTGAAGGTGTTGCCGCACGAGCAGGTGACGGTGGTGTCGACGTACTCGGGGTGGATGTCGGGCTTCATGATTCTCCTTTGATGGTCCCGGGTCGCCGAAACAGCGCAGCGTGAACCGGGGCTTCGTCCAGTGTAACCGGGGGTAGCGAGCAGGTATTCCCCGCACCTCAGCGGGGAGCGAGCCCGCTGCCGGTGAGTTCCAACGACCATTGCCGGTCGATGTCGTCGAGGGCGAAACTGCGCGACCCGGACAATGCAGCGAGATCCTGCGTAACAGGTTCCTGAACTCCTGCGTCCTCGAAGTCCCCGAGGTACATCAGCCCGAGGCCTTCTGTGTAGCCGAACCACCCGTAGTCCGCACCTGAGGTCTGGGGTTCTCCGTTGAGCGGGCAGGTGCGCGAGAAGTTGAGATCCGCAGCCCGCGGCGCACCTTCCAGGCCGATCCGCGCGCTCCACGTCCATCCGGAGTCAGCGCGTGACCGACTGATCACCAGGCTGTTGTGGGCCATCACCGGATCCACCAGACTCCCACCGCCGGAATATTCGCACGAGTCATCGAGCACATAGTCGACCGCCGAGTAGGCCATGCCCAGCGACGCGACCCGGTAAACCACCTTGTCGGCGTCGGAGGACTCACGGTCGAACGTGAACACAACATTGCCGATTGCCTGCTGC
>JALOLM010000374.1 GCA_025455985.1 Candidatus Nanopelagicales bacterium
GCAGCCCCAGCGCGATGGCCAGCGCGTCGTTCACCCCAGGTGCGGCGCGGTCGGCGTTGGTGTGGGCGTTGAACAGCGCCACCCCGGCCTTGATCAGCCGCTGAGCGCGCACACCCTTAGCCCCGCGTAGTCCCGTGACCCCCGACAGCCACAGGGGGTGATGGGTCAGCAGCAGGTCCACGCCGAGATCAATCGCTTGCTCGGCGACCGCATCGGTCGGATCGACCGCGACCAGCACGGATTCCACAGGCGCGTCGGGATCCCCGAACGCAAGCCCGATGCTGTCCCACGGCTCTGCCAGACCCAGCGGGAACCAGACATCCAGAGCCGTCACCACGTCAGCGAGCCGCACGTGGGCCCGGCCGGACTCGAACCGACGACCTTCCCGGTGTAAGCGGGGCGCGCTACCAGCTGCGCTACGGGCCCAGTACAGGGTATCGGCAGCCATAAGAAGGTGGTGCGTCCGGCATCCGGGCCTGATCCCAGCGCACCACCTCTCTGCCATCGTGGCGCGGGTTGGCCGGTCGCGCATTCGCACACAAGGCGCCAGTTCGGTGAATCGACTTGCAACTCGTCGTTCAGTTGTGTGGACTAAGCGTGTGTTCGGTACCCCCGGAAAACGTTCATGAGTACCCAATCAGCAGAGCAGTTGCCGCTCGGTCTGAGCCCCGGCCAAGTCGTGATGGAGATCGGCTTCGACGACGACTGCGATGACACCGTGCGCGGCGCCGTGGAGACGGCCATCGGCCAGGAGCTGCTCGACGAGGACAGCGACGAGATCGTCGAGGCGGTGCTGTTGTGGTGGCGCGACGACGACGGCGACCTGGTGGACGGTCTGATGGACGCCCTCGGCCCGCTGGCCGACAACGGCTTCATCTGGCTGCTCACCCCGAAACCGGGCCGCGACGGCCACCTCGATCCCGCAGACATCAGCGAGGCCGCGCCGACGGCCGGGCTGCAGCCCACCCGCACGATCAGCGCTAGCGCCAACTGGCAGGGCACCAAGCTTGTCACCCCGAAGGGTGCGCGTCGCTAGCACTGTCCTCAACCGCCCCGCGCGACTACTGTCGAGAGGACAGCGAAAGGCGGTGGCAAGTGAAGCCTGGTGGCATCCCGAAGCAGTACGTCGACTCCGATCCCGAGGAGAGCCGGGAGTGGATCGAGTCCCTCGATGCGACGATCGACGCCGCCGGACCGACTCGGGCGCGGTACCTGGTGCGAGAGCTCCTGCGCCGCGCCTCCGAGCGCAGCATCGGGATCGCGGACCTGCGCCAGACCGACTACATCAACACCATTCCCCCGGATGAGGAACCTGCGTTTCCCGGCGATGAGGAGATCGAACACCGGATCCGCGCCTACATCCGCTGGAACGCCGCCATCATGGTCCACCGGGCGCAACGGCCCGGCATCTCCGTCGGCGGACACATCAGCTCCTACGCGTCCTCGGCGTCGCTGTACGAGGTCGGCTACAACCACTTCTTCAACGGCCCCGAGGCCAACGGCGGCGATCAGATCTACTACCAGGGCCACGCCAGCCCCGGCATGTACGCCCGCGCGTTCCTGGAGGGACGACTGACCGAGGACCGCATGGACGGCTTCCGGCAGGAACTCAGCCACGGCGGCCTGGGGCACGGCTTGCCCAGCTATCCGCACCCGCGCCTGATGGGCGACTTCTGGCAGTTCCCGACGGTGTCCATGGGCTTGGGCCCGGAGGCGGCGATCTACCAGGCACGGTTCAACCGCTACCTGCGCGACCGCGGGATCAAGGACACCACCGGCCAGCACGTATGGGCCTTCCTCGGTGACGGCGAGACCGACGAGCCCGAAGCACTGGGCCACCTGGACGCGGCCGCACGTGAAGGGCTGGACAACCTCACGTTCGTCATCAACTGCAACCTCCAGCGCCTCGACGGCCCTGTCCGCGGCAACGGCAAGATCATCCAGGAGCTGGAGTCGACCTTCCGCGGTGCCGGCTGGAACGTCATCAAGGTGGTGTGGGGCCGGGAGTGGGATCCGCTGCTGGCAGCCGACACCGAGGGTGCCCTGGTCACGCTCATGAACGAGACCGTTGACGGCGACTACCAGACGTTCAAGGGTGAGTCCGGCGCCTACGTCCGCGAGCACTTCTTCGGCAAGGATCCGCGGGTGTCCGCGGTGGTGGCCGACTACTCCGACGACCAGATCTGGAAACTCAAGCGCGGCGGCCACGACTACCTGAAGTTGTACGCGGCGTACAAGGCGGCGCTGGAGCACAAGGGCCAGCCGACGGTGATCCTCGCGAAGACGGTGAAGGGCTGGACCCTCGGCTCGCACTTCGAGTCCCGCAACTCCACCCACCAGATGAAGAAACTCACCCTCGACGACTTGCTGGCGTTCCGGGACCGTCTGAAGATCCCGTTCACCGACGACCAGATCGACGCCAAGTTGCCGCCGTACTACCACCCCGGACCGGACCACCCGCACATCCAGTACATGCTGGAACGCCGCCGGGAACTCGGAGGGTCGCTGCCATCCCGGCGCCAGAAGTCCCGGCCGCTGGCACTGCCCGGGGACAAGCCCTACGACGTCGTCCGCCGCGGATCCGGCTCGCAGGAGGTCGCCACCACCATGGCGTTCGTGCGGCTGTTCAAGGAGCTGCTCAAAGACCCCGAGATCGGCAAGCGGTTCGTGCCGATCATCCCTGACGAGGCCCGGACCTTCGGCATGGACGCGATGTTCCCGGTGCAGAAGATCTACAACCCCGCCGGCCAGTTGTACGAGTCCGTCGACCGGGAGTTGTTCTTGTCGTACAAAGAGGCCGTGGACGGCCAGATTCTGCATGAGGGGATCAACGAGGCAGGATCAGCCGCTTCCTTCCAGGCCGCTGGTTCGTCGTACTCCACCCATGACGAACCGATGATCCCCGTGTACATCTTCTACTCGATGTTCGGGTTCCAGCGCACCGCCGACCAGTTCTGGGCGTCCATGGACCAGAAGGTGCGCGGCTTCCTGCTCGGTGCCACCGCCGGACGCACCACGCTCAACGGCGAGGGCCT
>JALOLM010000054.1 GCA_025455985.1 Candidatus Nanopelagicales bacterium
GAGCGCATCTACTTCGTGGGCGCCGACAAACGCATCCACGCCTACGGGGGCTGAAAGGCGATCCGGGGCTACCGCCCGAAAGCCTGCGCCAATCGACGCTGTGGTCGAACCAGAACCACGCCTTGACAGAATAACTAGATATGCTTCATATTGTGTTTGTTGAAATGAGGAGGTGTCGTGACCTACCCACTCGGAGTGTGGCAAGCAATGCTCACATGCGTCTACGTGGCTGACAAAGCGCGTCTCGGCGACAGCGAGTTCGTCTCCACCTCGCGACTGGCAGCTGACCTGGGCCTACCGGCACCTAGTGCCGCCGCCCTGATCAGGCGACTGACTGCCGCGGGCCTCATCGAGACCCGGGAAGGGGCGCGAGGCGGGGTCAGACTCGCACGGGAGCCGCAGCAAATCACGCTTGACGACGTGGTCAACGCCATGCAACAGGCACGACCCCTCTTCACCACGGACCACCAGCTTCAGGTCAGCGGGCCGACGCCGGCGCGCAGACAGAAGCAGCTACGCAAGGCGTTGCAGAACGCCGAAAACTCTCTCCACGAATCCCTCAGGGAGGTGACTCTGGCCGACCTCGCGAAGTGAGGGGCCGGGTCGTGATCCGGCTTCACTATGACCATAACTACATATTCATCATATTTAGTCAAAGGAGTAGCAATGCGTTTCGTTCGTCCCACCCTTGTCCTGATCGGCGTCGTCCAGATCGCCTTAGGCATCGTGTTCCTGATCCCCAATGCGTTTCCCACGCTGCTCGGCCTACCCGATGCGCCCGCTTGGGCTACTTGGATGCTCACCATGTTCGCCGCGCGAGCGTTCGGCTTCGGCTACGGGATGCTGGTGGCCGCCCGCGATCCTGAACGCCACCGCACGTGGATCGTGGCGATGATCGGCGTTCAAGCGCTCGACTGGATCGGCACCATGGCTTTCCTTGTCACCGGCACGCTGACCCTGAGCACCGTGACGACCGCGGCCTTCCTGCCGCTGCTTTTCATCGCTGTGCTGTGGAGGGTCCCCAGCCGTGAGCGCGTGGCGCTTTCGTAGCGGCGACGCCCTCGTCCGGACAATCCACGACGGTGGCGGGGCCACCGCCGCGACAAAAGGGTGGGTTCGACCCACACCTGCACTCAGACCCCTGGACCACCATGGGTACCGACTAGCGAGCGGGCGCCCATTCACCCGCGTAGTCTCACGCCAGAGGCGGCGCACAGAGGGTGTCACGACACGAAGCGGCCGCACGAAAGGAACGGACATGAAGAAGCAGGCATTGCCCGTTTTCGCGGCGGTCATCCTGGCGTCGGTCGCGGCCGCACCGCCGGCGACCGCCGAGACACGCACCCTGACGGGGAGCATCTCAGGAAACCCCGGCTCGAAGTTGATCATCAAGGTCCAGAGGGTCGGCGGCGACCCGTTCCGCATCAAGAGTTTCGCGTTCAAGCGTGTGGCCTTCACCTGCTTCGGAGCGACCCCGAGCGGCCGCATCAGTGGCACCGTCGGCCCGATGAGGGTCAACAAGGAAGCCAATCCTTTCAACCCCAGGACCAAGGCCAACGTCTACTTCTCCGATGACGACCAGACGACCATCGACGGCGAGATTGGCGTCTTCATCACCGCCATCGTCAACCGCAAGGCGACCCGGACGAGCGGCAACCTCGGAATCTCCTTCGGAGATGGCTGCTCGGCCGCCCCCGACACCGGCTTCTCCCGCTTCACCGCAACGGGCTAGTCGTCCCGGGGGTCCCAGGGTCACTTTGCTTCGGGATGGTGTGCCATGCACGTTTCAGGTGGCACGACCGCACGTTCCACGGGCTCCTGTCCAGCGGTCCAGGAGTCGCCGTTCTCATGATCACCGCCACCCCTAGCGGCAGCAGTGGCCTTTGGCGGTTCACCTGCGTGCGCTACCTGCTAGAGCCCGAGGGCTATGTGGTGTGGGGTTCGGGTTCGCGAACCGACCCCGACTGGTTGCGCAATCTCCGCTGCGCTCCTGAGTCGGTTGTGCAGGTGGGTGACACGCACCTGCGGGTCAGACGACGGGAATTGCGCGGCGGCGGGACTGGGTGTGGCAACAGGTTGTCCCCGGCCGGGCGCCCCAGGTCGCGAAGTGCGCCCGGAAGGCGAACAGGACCATCCCGGCGGCCGTCCTGCGACCGGTGGACGCCCCGCAATTGGGTCTGTAGGAGGTTAGCCCGCCGGTGACTTCCTTGCCGGATGCCGACCCGAGTGCTTGACTTCCTGGGGTGGGACTCTACGACGCGATGTACCGGGTTGGCTACACGCCGTGGGAGCACCCCGGTCCGGGCTGGAGGTCGAGCCTCGCGCAAGGCCTGGATCTCGAGGAGGCCGAACGGGGCCGGCCGTTGAGCCGCGCACTCGACCTGGGCTGCGGCCGCGGCCAACACACCCGGGAACTCGTGCGTCGCGGCTGGGAAGTCGTCGGCATCGACTACGCGACCCGGGCCATCGACGCCGCCCGACGCCAGGGAATCGACGGAGCCACCTTCATGGTCGGCGACGTGACCGACCTACCGGTGGATGACCTGGGAAGCTTCGACTTCTTCCTCGACATCGGCTGCTTCCAGCACCTCGACGCTGATCAGCGCACCGGTGCCGGACGCGGCATCACCACGGTGGCCAAACCGGCTGCCACGCTGCTGATGATGGCGTTCTCCCGGCCCACACCGATCGGATCCTTCGTCAAAGGCATCTCCCGCGACGACGTGCAGGCAGCCTTCCCGGGCTGGGACCTGCTCAGCGTCCACGACGCCCCAACCGATGGGATGGACTGGCCGATGAGAGGCATGCAGCCACTGTGGATGCGCCTGCGCCGTCGAACCTGACACCGACACACAACCGGCCACTCAGGGCGGGACGCACCTTCACGCGAACATTAGGACTCACAGAGTTGCAAAGCGCAGATGTGACGAACCCGGCGGGGAGTGTCGCCTTTCACGGCAGCAAGTTCGAGGACAACATCAACCTGTGAAGGTCACGAACCGGAGTCGATACACCACCGCACCGGCCTTGGCCTTAAGCAGCCCCGGCTTCCAGCCCCGGGCCCCGTAACAGTGAGTTCGACTGGCCGGCCCAGTTGCGGCGGTGACAAGGTACAGCCATGGACGCGCATCCGACATCCATCCGCATCTTCCTAGCGGAAGGCTTGCCGGACGGCCTATGGCTAGTAGAGAAGTCAAACTGGACTGGCCTGGCGCTCGCTTGCCCACGTAGCCGATACGCCAAGCTTCGAAATCGCAAGGAACTTGCTGGCTCGGGGGTCTACGTGCTGGTCGGACCCGCCGAGAGCGTTGCCATGAGCGCAAAGGTCTATATCGGAGAGACCGACGACCTGAAGTCGCGCCTGGATCAGCACCACAGCAAGAAGGACTTCTGGACTCGTGCGGTCGTCTTTACCTCGAAGGATTCCAATCTGAACAAAGCCCACGTCCGCTACCTGGAAGCCCGACTCATCGGGTTGGCGTCAACAGCGGGAAAGGCGGAACTCGACAACCAAACAGCCTCAGGTACGACGCCCTTGTCAGAGGCGGACCAAGCCGACGCAGAAGCCTTCCTGGCAGACATGTTGATGATCTACCGCGTCCTTGGGGTCAACGCATTTGAGCCACCCGAACAGTCGGGAGCCTCACTCCTGCACCTCAAGGGCAAGGGGACGATCGCGACCGGGCGCCTCACCTCCCAAGGAATGCTGGTGTTGAAGGGATCCATCGGTCGGGTCGATGAGGTTCCCTCTATTCACAGTTACGGAACGACCCTGCGCAACGGATTGAAGGAAGACGGAACCTTCATCACCACGGACAGGGGGCTGGAACTGACCAAGGACTACGAGTTCAGTTCCCCTTCGACCGCCGCCATGGTGCTGCTGGGCAGGACCTCAAACGGTCGCAAGGAATGGAAGAACACGGACGGTGTCTCACTCGGTGCCCTTCAAGCCCGGGACCTCGAAGGTAGTGGGCCTAACCTCGTAGCCCACGATCCACCAACCGCCAACGAAGCACAGTGGGTTGACCCGACCATCGAGTAGGGCCCGCGAAATCGATGATCGGCGAGAGGAACTAACTGGGCGCAATTCCCTGTCCGTGCAACCAGCCGGTGGGAACCACCCGACGCGTCGACTGGGTCCAAGGAATTCGCGTCCGGTATTTCCCATCGAGCCGCCTCCGAGAATCGAACTCGGGACCTACGCATTACGAGTGCGTCGCTCTGGCCGACTGAGCTAAGGCGGCGTGGACGGCGCACCGCCCAACTGGACAAGTCTAACTGTGTCCCTGCCGGACACCGACCGGTGGGGAAGGCCTACCGATCGGCATCGTGCGGGGCGACAAAGCCGACGGTCAGACCGGATCCTTCTGCTTCATGAACGCCACCACGAGCGTGGCCACGATGCCGATCAGAGGAAGCAAGAGTCCCAGAATCGGCCAGCCGATCTTGCTCATGTTGTTGCGCTCGGCGATGAAGTAGCAGAACCAGGCGCTGGCGAGTGCGACGATCAGACCCCAGAGGAAATCCATTGCTCCAGCCTAAGCGCTACTTACACTCGGTACCGTCTTGCGGAACTTCGCCGTCCACCAGGAAGTTGTCCACGGCCTTGTCGATGCACTTCGAACCCTGGTAGTACGCGGTGTGCCCGTCCGCGCCCTTCCAGCTAACCAGCACACCGGAATCCAACTGGTCGGCCAGCGCCACGGACCACTCGTACGGCGTGGCTGGATCAAACTCCGTGCCGACCACGACTATCGGCGGCGCCCCGGCGGCCGCGATCTCGCGCGGCTCGTCCACCGCCGGCGCCGGCCAGTAGTAGCAGGGCAGGTTGCCCCACGCCAAAGCGGCACCGAAGACCGGCGACTCCTGACTCCACTCCTCGGCTTGTTTCTGGGTCTCCTCCGGGTCCCAGCGGTCCGGACGGTCGATGCAGTTGACCGCGTAGAGCGCGTCCGTGGAATTGCTGTCATAGGTGCCGTTCGGCCTGCGATCGGTGAGCCAGTCGGACAGTGACTGCAAGCCCAAACCGTCGCCGTCCAAGGCGCTGTCCAGGGCGTAGAACAACGACTGCCAGCCGACCTCTGCGCTGTACATGCTGCCGACGATGCCGGTGGTGGCCTGGGCCGCAGTCAACGGCCGGTTCCTGGATGCCGGAATGGGCTGCGTTTCGAGGTCGCTCAAGAAGTCCACGATCTGCTGGATCCCCGCCTGCGGGTCGGTACCGATCGGGCAGTCGTCCTGCTCGGCGCACCACTGGGCGAATCGTTCGAGTGCCTTCTGGAACCCGACCGACTGGCCTCGACTGATCTCGGCGTTGTTCAAGGCCGGGTTCACAGCGCCGTCCAGTACGAAGCGGCCTACACGCGACGGGAACAGGTCCGCGTAGATCGCACCGATCAACGTCCCGTATGACTTGCCCAGATAGTTGAGCCGCTCGTCGCCGAGCAGCGACCGCAGGATGTCCATGTCACGGGCTACGAACGGGGTGCCCACATTGGGGGTCAACTCCGGGTTGTTGCGCTGGCAACGAGGACCGAAGCGTTCAGAGACCCGCACGGTAGCGGCCACATCCTCGTCGGTCTCGGGGTTGGGGTCGACGTCCAGGAATCGGTCCCGCTGACGATCAGTGAGGCACTCGATGGGTGTGCTCTCACCGACCCCACGCGGGTCGAAGCCGACGATGTCGTACTGGTCGAGCAGGTTGCCGGTGAGTACCACGCGGGCGCCGCGGACGTAGTCGATGCCGGAACCGCCTGGGCCGCCGGGGTTGATCACCAGCGAGCCGAGGCGTTGCTCGGGATCGGCGGCGGGAAGCCTGATGAGATCCAGGGTGATGCTCTTGCCGTCGGGCTGGTCGTAGGTCAGGGGAACGTCCATGGTGGCGCACTCGAATTTCCCCCCGCAGTTGCTCCAGGAGAGTGTCTGCCCGTAGTAGGCGGCCAGCGCGGGATCCTCCGCCACAGGTGAAGTGGTCGGGGAGGCTGTCACCTGCGGGTCGTCGCCGCTACTACATCCGGAAAGTGCGATGGCGGCCGCTGCTACGGCCACCAGGAAGCGAGGGATCACCACTTGACTGTAGTTGCCTGTGCACACGCGCGAGGGGCCGGGAAGCGCGACAATGACGTGGTGGCCCAGATCAACATCGTCGACTCGCTGCCCCGCCCGATCGCCTACGTGTTGGGAGGCGGCGCCTCGTACGGCGCAGTCCAAGTCGGGCATTTGCGCGCTCTGGCCGAGACGGACATAACCCCAGACTTGGTCGTCGGGACATCCGTCGGTTCCTTGAACGGGGCGATCTTGGCTGAGAACCCGGCTACTGCTCACGAGCGGCTCGCGGATTTGTGGTCCAACATGACCCGGCAGGCGGTCTTCGGCAAAGTCCTGGGCACGGCGCTCAACCTTGCGAAGGGCAAAGCGTCGGCGGTTCCGAACACCGGCCTGCGGGCGGTTATCGAGAACGCCGTCGCTGCCCGCACGTTCGAGGAGTTGACGCTCCCGCACACAGCGGTGACCACCGACTTCGACACCGGCGAACCGGTCGCGTTGAACTCCGGTGAACTGGTGTCGGCGCTGCTGGCCAGCGCGGCCATCCCCTTGGTCTTCCCGCCTGTTCACCGCGGGGAGCGCACGCTGGTCGACGGCGGGATCGTGGCCAACGTCCCCATCTCTATTGCGGCCGACCAGGGTGCGGCGACGATCGTGGTGCTGGACTGCGGCTTCACGGTGATGGCCGCAGAACAGGAGGCCACGGCTACTGGCCGGTTGCTGAGGACCGCGGCGATTATGGCCGCCCAGCAGGTACGCCGCGATCTGCGCACGGTTGACGACCGGGTGGTTCTGTACCTGCCCGGGCCGTGGCCGATGCGCGGGCGGCCGGATGATTTCCGCCGCGGCGCCGAGAATGCGTCAACGACCTACGGCTTGACCATGACTTGGCTGCACGGGTTGAGGGTCGTCGGTCCCGGCCGTTACGGAATGGCGCCGGCCGACTACTTGATCAAGCCGAAGGTTTTGTAGGTCGGACCTCTGGCCGGCAATGCGGTAAACCGGCAACTAAGTCGCCGCTCTGCCACATCGCTGCCGCGTCAAACCCTCAGGCGAACCGCACACGACAAGCAATGCGGAAAACCGGCAACTAAATCGCCGCTCTGCCACATCCCGACCACGATCAAACCCCGGCCGCGTCCATCTCCGCCCGCTTCTCCAGCGCGAGGTCACGGATCCGCTCAAGGTCCTCGTCGGTGTAGACGCCGTTGATGCCGCTGATCGTCGCCAACTTCATCCCGTGCTTCAGTCCGAGCCGGTAGATCTCCTTGACCTTGGGCCACTCGATGTTGCGCCCGATGGTGAAGGTCTCGTACCGGCCCTCAAGCGCCAGCACGATGGTTTCGGCCAGGCACGCGTAGGCAACACCGGGGGGCAGGCCGATGTTGCCCATGTGGATGTCGTCACCTGGCAGCAGGATCTCGCCGGACTCCACCACCAGGACGTCGGGACGCTTGGCCACGTCCTCAGCCGACAGGTCCAGCGGACGGGCGACGTCGGTGATCACCGCGCCCGGCTTGACCTGCATGATGTCCAGCACACGCTTGCCCGCCCCAGAGGTGGCCGTGACGATCGCGTCCATGTCCGGCAGCGCATCGTCGGGAGTGGCGGCAACGAAGATCTTCGCGCGAGGGTTCTCGCTTTCGATGTCGGCTTTGAGTGCCAGCAACTTGGCCGCCTCCGGGCTGACCATCCACAGTTCGTCGCAGGCCAAGGCCAGCAACCGCGCACAAACCGAACCAATAGCGCCCGTGGCGCCGACGACCATCGCTTTGCCGAGCAGACGGCCATCTTCGTCGACGTCAGCCACCCCCAGACGGCGAAGCGCATCGTGCAATGCCCACAGGGCCCCGGAGGCGCTATAACTGTTGCCGGTCGTAATGGGCAGCGGAGCTCGCTTGGCAACGGTCACGCCGGCATCGCCGACCACCTTGGTGAAAGCGCCGAGCCCCATGATCTGGGCACCCAGCTTCTTGGCGATGTCGGCGGCCTGCAGAAGTCGCTTGTAGGTGAACTCCGGATCGTGGGCCAACAACTGTTTCGGCGTGCCGCTGACCGTGATCAGCCAGCCCTCAACCTCGGCCCCCGTGGGGGACTTGACGCCGGTGACATGGCTATAGGTGAACGGCGGGGCATACGCGATGGCCTTCTCGATGCCGTCCATCACCACCTGCGGTGACACCTTCGCGATGGTGTTCAGGGGCTCTACCTTGCGGAAGTACTGCTGGGACAGCGGGTGGATCACGAAGGCGAACCGGCTCTTGCGCTTGAAGCCTCCGGGGTACAGCGCGCGGGGCTCGAGGCCGGCAGACGTGATCATGTCGAGCAGGTCGTCGTCGGTCAGCCGGGCTTCTGCCGCGCCGGTGGCGGCGAGCATCAACGCCTCCAGCACCGCGGAGTTGACCGTGACGCCTTCGAACGGCTGCGGGGTGTCATCCAGCACGAGGTCGACTCCGCGGCTGTGCAACTCCTCAAGCCGCTCTTCGGAGACCGACGAGGTGATCAACGTCTTGCCCGCGAGCTCCTCGAGGTCGAACATCATAAGCTCGTCGTAGGTTGCCACCAGCACGTCCGCGTCGGCGACCGCCTTGCGCAGCATCGACTGGTTGAACCTACGCCCGGGCGCAGAGACCGGCCCGGAGATCTGATCGGGCACCCTGCCCAGGAACCACTTGCTCACACCGATGAACCGGTCAAGCGCAGCGAACGAGTCCAGCATCGACGGCATCCCGTAGGTGAGCAGCGCGTCGGCGAACTTGATGTTGTCGGTGTACTCGGAGAGGACCTTGGCCGTACGACGGTGGTTGGATCCGCCGAGGATCACGGTGCGCGCATTGGAGAACAGTCCGGGCTGGTCGGCCTGGATCTTGCGCACGGTCCATTCCTGCAGAACGTCGCGTAGGCGGAACCCATTGGTGTTGGGAACCTCGCCGGTCGCGGACTCGAGCCGGCGCAGCGCGCCCTTCTCATCACCGGAGAGGATCCCGACGGTGCGTGCGTCCCGCGCTCCCGTGATGGCGAACACGTCGGTGCCGGGCATCCACTGCTTGACCATCTCCTCGGCCTGGTCGACGTCGCCGTCGGCGCCTATGCGCACAATGCGGAAGTCCTGTTCGAGGAAGGAGACTGTGGCGTCATAGTTCCGATCGGAATCGGCGAGGCTCACATCGACGACAACTCGTGTTTCCTGATTCTTCGGCGCCATTTCTCCTCTTCCGGTTCGTTCAGATCGGGTCTATGAAAGTACCTGCGAGATCCGGGGCGGCGATGAGTTCGGCGGCTGCTGCCACGAGCCCTTCGTAGGCTTCGACGCCCTCGCGCAGCCGTGCTGCCACCTCAATGCTGGCGTGGTGGGCCGATGCCGCCGCGGAGGTGCCGGGCATCTGCTGGGCCGTCCGGTACAGCGTGCCGAGTCGCTCGACCAAAGCCCTCAGCGCAGGGTCCACCTCGGCCAAGGACCGGCGCAGCTGTTGGCCCGCGTCGGGGTGCATC
>JALOLM010000375.1 GCA_025455985.1 Candidatus Nanopelagicales bacterium
GCCGGATTGGCGCCCATCAGGACCACCGCGAGCCCCGGCGGCCTGTGCCCCTGGCCGGTCATGGCCGAGACCTGGCCCTTGATGGTGGAGCGGATCTCCGCCGCGATTGCCTTGCCGTCCAGGATCTGTGCGCCCATGTCGCCTCCACGGTGGTCGGGTCTCAGGAGAAAGCGCGCCATCATAGCGGGCAGGGGGGCAGTTGCAAGGACTGAGGAGATTAGACAATGACCCGCGTCCCGGCTTGCCGCGGTTCAGGAGGATGCCCTGCGAACCTGAAGCACGGCGTCTTGTGCGTGCTCGTCGCGATGTTCGCTGCCGACATGCCTGAGGGCGTTTCCCCGCGAGGAGGAGTTCAGCGGGGCCAGGGCGCTGAGAGGCCGTTAGTCCCGCCACGCCTGCCGGTGCTGTAACAGCGGCTGGACGGTCCCCTGATGGCGATCCTGGCCGTGATCCGCATAGTCCAGGCGGGTGGCAGTCTGGTGGATCTTCAGGCCAAGGCCGATGCCTCGGCGGCAGCAGAGCCCGAGTACGGCTATGATCGGCAACGTGCGGAGAACCCCGAGGGCTGTCTCCCCGAGACCCTGCGCGCCGTCTTCCAGGCTCGTTGAGACCGCCATGATCGACGTGGTCAACTGCGGTGGCGATGCCGATACCACTGGCGTAATCCTCGGTATGGTCGCGGGGCCCTCTTGAGGTTTGATCGCGATTCTCGCCCACAGGCTCAATGTCCTCGGCCCCAAGGTCGTTCGGCAATGCACCGGGCAGGCCGAGGGCCTGATCGGTGTGTCATCACACGCCCGTGGGCTCTGCGGTCATTATCCCTCACTCGGCGACCCATCAATGCCGGGCTGACGGATATCGCTAATGGATCGTCCTGACGGTCACTGACAGACAGTGGCCCCTGCGCGAGGAGTCCTTGTTCCCCTGTTACCACTGCGACGGAGGGGGCCGCGATCCATCGGCGTATTGAGCGGGGGTGGCGGCATTCAGTCACGGCATTTCTCAACACCCCCCACCGAAAACGGATGGAGGCCCTCTCCAAGACTACAGGGCGGGCCGAGATGATCAGACCGGAGCCATTGACTGAGAATTTGTGAAAGAAAAGCGAATCCGGCGAAGAGCGCCCTCCAAATCATTGACTATCAGCTTGAATCTCGCACGCTTCCCCAGGGAGGGGCTCTTCAAAACCTCTTAGCATCACCACCGTAGCGGATTCGACTCCGGTGCTGAGATGCGCGATGTCCGGCTGAAGCAAACCGAGCTCCAGCACCTAAGAGTGCAGGTCTCTCGCGCACCGTCGCGCCAGTTCCGCGCGACAGTCAGGTGCTCGATGCTGACCGAGGCGAGGGGCACGAGGGTGTCGGCCCAGCCGGCATCCTCAGGAGGCTGGGCGCAGATCCGCGACGCACACCCAGCGGGACCGAGCGCCCGCAGCGCCCTCGTACAGCCGCGCCGATGTCCCGGGAACATCAACCGATGCTCGGCGCGATCCGCACACGCCACACGGGCCAGGAGCGCGGGCCACTGGGAGCGCCGGCATCTTGCCGGCCAATGGGTTCCCCGGCGTCCCGCCGGGGGTATGACGCTGGCCTCGCTCAAGCCGCGGCTCCTGGATTCGGCTTACGAGACTTGCCAAGTCTCTGGGGCTCCGCGACCAAAAGGGCCGAGCCTCGGGTTGCGCGATGTTTCCGTGACTTGCGCGCAGGCGTACTAGTCCGGGCGCTCGCCCATGGCGACCAGCCTGGCATTGAGCCGGCGCAGTTCCTCTTCCGCCCGGATCTGCTCGGTGACGTCGTACTGAAGCCCGAGGTAGTAAACCAGCCGGCCCTGGCGGTCGAGCAGGGGACGGATGGAGAACTGGTTATAGAACAGGGTGCCGTCCTTCCTGTAGTTCCGCAGGGTGACCGTGACGGACTTCTGGTCGCGCAGGGCCTCGCGGATGCGCTCGATCTCGGGCTGCTCCCGGTCCTCTCCCTGGAGGAAGCGGCAGTTGCGGCCGAGGATCTCATCGCGGTCGTAGCCTGTGATCAGCTCGAAGGCCTCGTTAGCATAGACGATGGGGTTGTCCGGCTGGTCCGGGTCGGACAGCGTAATGCCGTTGATGCAGGTGTCGAGTATTTGGGAGAGCACGAAGGGGATGGTGCCCTCGTCTTTCTCGGCCGTGAATTCCATCGTTTGCTCCTGTCGGTTGATCCGCCTCGGGGGCGGTGCCCTTGCCGGAATACTTGGGTGGGACCTGCCGGGGCGGCGTCTCTGGGGTGCCTTAAGCGAACCTCAGCTTTACAATTGCGTCAAATTTTTTCCGGCCAACCAGGGCGCTCACGCTGTTGCGAACTGAGAATAAATGGACAAGATTAGAATTCCTAAGGATGAACAAGATGATAAAAGAATACCCCGAGCAAGAAGAATCTCGTTAATCCTGCGAAATCCTGTCCTATTACAGGCTGGCCGTTGCCGACTGTGAGCTTGAACCACGGGCCCGTCGGTCTTCGACTCGTCAGTCTGAGGTACAGCCTTGCTAGGCGTTTGCAGCGCCGCCCGGCTGCGCGGGTTGACGCTCCACCAACCCCTTGATGTTGCGTACTACCCGTCCGGCGCCGTCTTGTATGGCGACTCGAATCAGCTTCTCGAAGGGGCGCATGAAGAACTCCATGCGGTTCAGTTCGAAGGCGAAGGTGAGGCGGGTCTGGTCGTCCACCGGGTCGAGCCGGTAGCTGGTCCGGAACAGGTCCGTGCTCTCGGCGAACTCCAACCGTGCCAGTTCCTCCAGGGCGGTTACCCGAAAAATCGACTCGCTCTGCCGACCCTGGTCGATGCGGACCTGGTGGGCCCGGCTACCCACCCGGACCGGACCGGGCGTGAGTACATCCAGGCGTCTGACCTCGGGGGACCAGCGCGGGTAATTGACGAAGAAGTCCCGCGCGACGAAGTCGTAGACAGCCTCCGGCGGCCTTAGGATGAGGATATCGGCTCGGGCCTTGACCACAGTCAGGGAACCTCGGTTGGTTGGATCAGTCCACCGGGCGCCGGTGGTGCTGTCGGTGCGCACCCTGGCCCAGCCCTCCGGCTGACCTTTGTCGCTGACCCGGTTGAGTGGTGGAATGATAGCGTACCGCATCCCACCCAGTTCCATGGCATCGCCTCGTCAGCTCCTCATCATGTCCAACCGCAGAGAAACACGACCCATCCATGTATCCAGACCGCCGACGGCACCCTCGGTCGCACCCTTGGTCCAGGCCCGTGCCTTCTGGGTGGTGGAACCAGGCCGCGGGGAGACCCGCCCCGAGCCCCTGCCGTACCCGGCTCCGGGGGATGCCCTGGTGCGTACCCTCTACAGCGGCATCAGTCGCGGGACCGAGGCCCTGGTGTTTCGCGGCGAGGTGCCGCGCTGCGAAT
>JALOLM010000055.1 GCA_025455985.1 Candidatus Nanopelagicales bacterium
CCCAGCACCGCCCCGGCGTCGATCGACGCCAGTTGATCCGGGTCGCCAACCAGAATGAGCCGGGCATCGGCACGCACGGCCTCGACCAGCCGCGCCATCAGGGGCAAGGACACCATGGAGGTCTCGTCGACGACCACCACATCGTGGGGCAGCGGGTTGGAGCGGTCGTGCCGGAAACGCCCCTGCGAGTCGGGCCGCCACCCCAGCAGGCGGTGCAGCGTTGACGCGGTGACATCGCCCACCCGATCGCGGTCGGCCTGATCCATCGTCGCCACTGACTCCGCCACCGCCTCCTGCAGGCGAGCTGCAGCCTTTCCGGTGGGCGCGGCCAGCGCGACTGTCAGGTTGCCGGCATCGACCTGCCGCAGCAGGGCGAGGATCCGGGCAACGGTGGTGGTTTTCCCCGTGCCCGGACCGCCGGCGACGATCGTCATCTGGCGCAGGGCAGCCGTGGCCGCAGCCAACCGCTGCCGGTCGGGCACCGGGCTTGGGAACAGCCGCTGCAAGCCGGCTGTGAGTGCTGCCGTATCCACTCCCACCGAGTGGGCACGCTGCAGTAGGGCGTCTCGGATCTCCTGCTCATCGAGCCAGTACCGCTGCAGATAGAGCAGGTTGCCGACCAGGCGCAGCGGTCTATCGGCTCGAGCCTGCGGACCGGCGGCAACAAGCTGATGCCCTGCCAGCGCCGCGGTCCACGACGTGGCCTCGGGCCACGGAAGGGAAACCGGCTCCCCGTCATTTTCCGGCAGCCACATGTCGGGGTCAGCGGTGAGGTCCACGCACACGGAGCCGGCCCGAAGTGCCCGTACGCACAGGGCGGCGCCGAGCGCCACGTCCCCATCCACCTGTTCGTCCAGAGATCCCCCGACGATGCGCAGCAGGGCCGCGGCCACCTGCACGTCGGGAACGGCGAGCACACCAGCAGTGTGGAACGGCTGCAGCCGACCGGCGTCGAGACGCGTCGAAGTGATCATGGCTGCCGCCCGTCGAGTAGATCCGACAACGCGACCACGAGCGCAGTGGGCGGGCGCCACGAGAAGACACCGCAGCCGGCTGGCGTTCTCGGTCCGGCCATGCCGCGCAGGAACAGGTACTGCACCCCGCCGAGGTGGCGGTCCGGGGAGTAGTCGGCCAGCCGCCAGCGCAGATAGCGGTGCAGCGCCGCGGTGTAGAGCAGAGCTTGCAGCGGGTAGTGGGCGTCCATCATGGCCCCGGCCATGCGCTCGGGGCCGTAGCCGTCGACGAGCCGCTCGACACCCGGACGGCTCGGGTCGCGCAGAAGGTTGGTCTTGTAGTCGACGACGAGGAAGCGCGGTGTCTCACCGGGTATGCGAAGCACCGCGTCGATGCTTCCCGCCAGGTACCCGACGAGTTTGGCCTCAGCCAGCCCCGGGGTGTCCAGCCGGTCTGCGTAGGCGGCGAGAGGATCGTCTGCGGGCAGATGACGGCGCAGCAGGTGGGCGAGGTCGGCCAAGGTGCTGGCGCCGTCGGCGCCCATGGGCAACTCGAAATCGAGTTCCGGCAGCCGATCCGATGGCTGCAGATCGGCGAGAGTGAGGTCGGCGGCCAGTGGCCCGAGCGGGGTCTGCATGACCTGCTGGAGCTCGTGGGTGAGGCGTTCGGGCTCGACGCCGGCCACGGGGAAAGCTGCAACCTGCTCGCGGCAACGGTCCGCGAGATCCGCCGGCGTTCGGACACTTTCGAGCACGTGGTGGACCAGCGTGCCGAAAGCAGCCCCGGCGGGCATGTCGGCGAACGGTGATTCGAGGCCTTCGGTGGCTTCGATGACCTCGGTCTCCTCCCCGATCTCGTCGGGCTCGTCGTCCCGGAACCCTCCGGGCCGCTGCTCGGTGATATGCATTTCCCGTGTGAGTCCGGAGTAGGACGTGCGCCGCCAGGTGGTGTCCACTCTTCGCGTGAACGCTGCAGCCTGTAGTTCCGGCAGATCAGCGGCAGGGGGTTGCCACGGTTGTGCCGGCACGACCGCGTCCACCGCCTCCACCTGGACCCATGGCGAATCGAGCGCGGGTGGGGCTTTGACCGGATACGACAGTTCCGGGGCGACCTGCCCGTCGCGCTGTGCGTTGAGCACTCGGTGCAGCGGGGAGACCGGCGTGTTCGAGGTGTTGGGCGCCCAGTGCACGATCAGCTCGCTGCTCGCGCGGGTGAGCGCCACATACAGCAGCCGTAGGCTCTCCCCGGCCTCTTCAGTGCGCCATGCCGCATGGATGGCGTCCTGATCGATCGCGTCCCCTCCGCGTACATCGAGAACGCACCGACCGTCGGCGTCGTGGCAGAGCATCGTGTCCACAGCACGCGGGATGAATCGGCTCCAGCTGAAGGGCACGTACACGATGGGGAACTCCAGGCCCTTGCTGACGTGGATCGTGCGCACCTGCACCGCATTCGCGTCCGAATCGAGCCGACGGGTCCGATCTCCAGCCGCCTCACTCGAGGATTCCTTGGCGGCGTCGCGGACCTGCTCGTCGAGCCAGTCGACCAGCCCGGTGAGTCCGCAGCGCGTCTGGCGTTGTTGGGTGTGCAGCAGGCCTGCGACATGACGCAGGTCGGTCAGGTCGCGCTCCCCGTTCGGATGGGCGAGTACCTTTGCCGCGATCCCGAAGCCATGCTCCATCGTGGCCACGAGTTCGGCCACGCTGCCGCGCTCAAGCACCAAGGCCCACTCGCGAAGCCGTTGCGACAGGGCGTCGTCGACCGCCTCACCGCGCGTGGCCAGATCCTCTGGGGTGTAACCGCCGAAGCAGGTCAAAGCCGCCCCGCGCAGCGTCGAGCCCCGTGGCCGCTGCATGGCCCGCAGCAACGACAGCCAATCCCGTGCGGCGCTGGTGCTGAACACGCTCGCGGAGGTCGCGACCACTGCCGGCACTCCGGCCGCAAGAAGCGTGTCGCGGACGTTGGCTCCGTCCTCATTGCGGGCGACGAGCACGGCGATGTCACCGGGGACGACCGGTCGGCTGCCTCCCTGCGGCGTCGTCAGGCGTTTGGGTCCGCGCAGCGTCGCGACGATGTCCGCGGCGACGTCGTCGGCCACGTATGCACGCTGATCGCTGATCTTGGGGGCCTTGCCCTTGTCCGCGTGGAACGTGCGCAGCCGTACCCGTGCCTGCTCCGGAACGCCGGTGAGCCGCGACTGCTTGTGCTGGGCGTCCACCGGCCGGACCACGATGCGCTCGTCGCCCAGCTGCATCCGGCCCATGATCGCCTCGACGCCTTTGACGACGGCTTCGTCGCTGCGCCAGTTCATCGGCAGCGTCGCGTGGTGATGGGCGGCCTTCGCGGCCTCCAGATAGCTGAATACGTCGGCACCCCGGAACGCGTAGATAGCCTGCTTCGGATCGCCGATCAGCACCAGCGTGCGCGTCTCGTGGAACGCCGCCCGCAGGATGGTCCATTGCAGAGGGTCGGTGTCCTGGAACTCATCGACCAAGACGACCTCGTAGGAGTCACGCAGGCGCTGGCATGACTGCTCGCCGGTGACCGGGTCGGTCAGGGCGTCGGCCAGTCGCGAGACGAGATCGTCGAACGTCTCCCACCGCCCGCGACGCCGACGACGTATCACTTCCGCGCGCACGTTCCTCGCCAGCGCGACCCGGGTCGCCTGCACCGAACCCTCAAGTACCGGTCCCGCATCCAGGGATGCCAGGGGCTTGCCCACCGCCTCCCGGGCGATCTTGAGAGCGCTGTCGAACGACAGACGATCAGGATCCTCGTCGGGGCCCCCGTACTTGCGCACGTAGAAGTCGACGACCACCTCGTCGATGAGGTCGCCGATGTTCTCCACGAACTGCTCGCCGGGGTCGGTGTCGGCCCCGATGCCCAGACCGCCCAAGGTCTTGCTGCAGAAGGTGTGCGTGGTGGCGATCGTGCCTGCATCGAAATCCGCAACTGCCCGGGCCAGACGATCGGCGGCAGTCTGGCGTTCAGTGGCGGGAAGCCCCTGCAGGTAGCGGATCACCTCGTCGTCGCTCTGGACACCTGTGCGTAATGCGTCGCGGGCTCGTGTCAGGGCGGCGCGCACGCGCTCGCGCAACTCCCGCGTGGCCTTCCTGCCGAAGGTGATCATGAGAAGGCGATCGATCGTCGTGACACCTTCGGCGATGTAGCGCGTGGCCAGAGCGGCGATGGTGTAGGTCTTTCCGGTCCCGGCACTGGCCTCCAACAACGTGGTGCCGGACGGTAGCGGGCCGAGGACGTCGAAGCGGACGGGATCGGTCATGGCGTTTCCCGAGCGCGCAGAATCGGCTCCCACACGCGGCGGGCCAACATGCCGAACCTGGTGTCCTCGTCGTACCAGTTCTCATCCTTGCGCGGGTGCTCCTCGAGCAGGGCGGCAAGCGTCGGCGCGGGTCCCCAGACGAGGGCCACCTCCGGACTGGTCGACTCGTGATCCTTCTTCCATGGACCGTTCTCGGCCAGTTGGGCGGCGACGTGGGCGGGGGTTCCCCTGGTTCGTCGTTGCGTGTAGTCCCGGGCTGTGGCCGGGGGGATCGGCAGTGGCGAGCGTTGCCCTGCCAGGTAGATCTCGACAAGTTCGGTCAGGATGCGCTGGGCCTCGTCGGCGGGCGGTGCGGTCAAGGTGAAGTCCTTGTCCTTGGCCACGTACCGAGCACGCCGGCGCACGTGCGGCTCAGAGGCCGCGAGTGCCAGCAGCTCCGGCCAGATCTGCACCTCGGATTTAGCCTTCATCTTCGAGTAAGTCGCGCGCACTATCGCTTCGCCGTAGATGTCCGGAACGGCACCGACCACCCGGACCCCATTGGGTAGGTCGACACTGACGCTGACAATGGCGGGAGCGCCGATGCGCAGGGCGGCGACCCGTTGCGCGACAGCCACCGCGTCGTGGCCCACATCGCGCAGGATCTTCGTGCCCAGGCCTCCCGGCGGCAACTGTCCGCGGGCACGCTCGGCCGCGGCCACAGTCACCTCGGGAAGACCGTCAGCCAGGTACGGCAGCGCACGATCGCCGATCTGCCACTTCTCGAGCCCGCTCAACTCGACGGGGATCTGCTCAGGTGCTCCCTCGTCGTCGCTTCTCAGGGACAGCCCCAACTTGGTGCGCAGAAAGGCCGCGGCTGGGGAGGTGAGGAACTTCCCAAGCTCCTGCGGGGACACGTCCGTGAGTGCGCCCTCGGCAAGGTCGGGCATGCGCATCGATGGCCGGGGCGTGCGCGGTGCCAGTGACCGGCGCGCCGCATCGAGCGCGGCGACGTCGTGGCTGAACGGCCCGGGGGCCCCCAGAGCGCCGCTGGTGAAGTTGCGGACGTCGAACGGCTGCAGCGGGTGCTGCACAAGCACGCGTGATCGTCCACCGGCATCGGTCATCGCATCAACCGTGTCGAGCAGATCTCCCAAAGGCACGCACGGTGGCTGCGGTTCGTTGGTCCGTTCGTCGGCCCCCGTGTAGGTGATGACCAGCGCGTCCTGAGCGGCCATGATCGCGTCGAGAAGCACCTGCCGGTCCTCGCTGCGCAGGTCGCGCTCACCGACCAGCGGGTCGCGCCCTGTGATGTCGTCACCGTCGATCCGGTTGCTGCGCGGAAAGACCCCGTCGTCCATGCCCACCAGGCAGACCACCCGGTGCGGCACCGACCGCATCGGCATCAGCCCGCAGACCGTGAGGTCGCCGGATCGGAAGTTGGAGCGCGTCGGTCGGCCCGCGAGGCTGTCGTGCAGCAGCCAACGAAGATCGGCCAGCGACAACGTCACGGCGTCGCTGTAGTCACGGCCGGACTCGACGAGGCTGGCCACCGTTCCCAGCGCGTTCGGCAGTTGCCACGCGTCGGGACCGCGTGTTTCGGTCAGGTCGGTCAGCGCGTGGGTGAGGATCGACACCCACTCGGAGCCCGGATGGTCCACCAGTACTGCTTCGCGGACGCGGCGCACACGGGTCACCAGTTCCGCCAGTCGCCCCACCAACTCCACGTCGCCACTGTTGACGTCGTCGACAGGGAGGACTCCGTTGAGCAGGGCCAGGCCCTCCTCCGACATGGTCGCGCCGAGCAGCAGGCGGTCAACTCCCCAAGTCCACGTGCCGCTGGCAAGGCGCACCTGGTACTCGTGGCGCTGCTGCTCGTCGAGCCCCCAGCGGATCCCTGCCGTGGTGGTCAACCCCTCGAGGCGCTCCAGCGCAGCATCGTCGAAACCGAACTTGGCACGCACGGGTGGCAAGGCGGCGAAGTCGAGCAGCGTGGACAGCTCCGCGCGTCGTTCAGCCAGGTCGAGCAGTGCGGCGAGAGCGCCGAGCACGTCGTTGGACTGCTCGGGCGTGCGGTCGGCAATCCGTACCCGCAGGCTGGGTTCCGGTCCGCTGAAAGCCGCGGACATCAGCGGCGCGAACGTATCGAGGTCAGGGCACATGACCAGGATGTCGCGTGGCTCCAGAGTCGGATCGGACTGCAGCAGGCCGAGCAGGACTTCTCGGACGACCTCGGCCTGGCGTGCCTGCCCATGGCAGGCGTGGACCTGCAGCGTGTGGTCGTCGTTCTGCACGGGAATGGACAGGGGCAGCTGGTTGTCACGGATCTGCCGCTGCAGGTGCTGCAGAAGGCCTGCTCCCGACATGTCGGTCGGCACGTGCTCATCCGATGCCACGGGGCAACGTGCGGTGAGCTTCATGTGCATTTCGCGTGCGTCGCGGCCCAGTGACCTCAGCAGCGGGTTGGCAACCTGCGCCGCGGAGACATCGTCGCGCCGGTGCTGCGATGGGTTCGGCGTCACTCTCGACCAGAGATCGGGTGAGGCGTCGGCCAGCCACAGGTGGACCTCGCGGTGCGTGCCCAGCGCAGCCAGCACTTGTAGTTGGTCGACCGGAAGGCGGCTGGCTCCGAAGACTGACAATCGATCGGGCAGGTCGACAACGGCTGGGTCCGAGGCCACCGCTCGGCAGGCCTCGTCGAGTCGCTCGGCCAGACTGCGGGTTCCGATCTCGTCGCGCAGGGCACGCCACAGTGGCGGTTGCCAGGCAAGGTCGCCGGGCACGTCGGTGTCGTCACCACCCGCCCATGCCAGCACCATGTCTGGACGCTGGCTGGCGTACGCCGCGAAGAGGCCCGCGATCCGGCTGGCTACGGCGAAGCGGCGGTCACGGCGTAGAGGGTCGTGATCCAGCAGGCCCAGATGGCGGGCCAACGGTTCGCACCAACTCAGACCGGCGGACTGGTCGATGACGCTGAGCAGGGCCCACACCGCGCGCTGCGGTAGCCAGGGGTCAGTGCCCGGGTCGACGCCCGTGGCCTGTGCGACCACGCGGTTGGTCACGGCCGCCGGCGAGGGGAAGTCGACGTTGGCGCAGACGCCGTCCGTGCGTTCCCGCGACGTGCCCAGGACCAGCCCGAGGCCTTGAGTGATGAACCTTTCGATGCCCGGTGTCGGCACGGCCACGATCTCGGGGGTGAACGGGTCGGTGGGCGTTTCTGTGAGCAACTGCGCGAGCCCGCGCAGCAGGACGTCCGTGCGCTCGCTGCGATGGACATGAACTCCCACGTGATCTCCCCGGTTTCTACCCAGCGCCACCGTAGTCGGTGGGTGTGACAAGAGGTGCGGTCTTCCCGATGTCGCTCAGCCTCGAAATGGGCGGCCTACCTGTGCTGAGGCGTCACCCCAGCAGCACTTTGCGCAAGGCTTTGCGTAACAGCTTCACGGTGCCGTGGGCGTGCTTGCGCTCGAGCTCGCACACTCGCTCCTCGTCGGGGTCGTCGGTCTCGTCACGCGCCTTGCGCCACTCGATCTCCTGCTCCTCGTTCCACCGGATGAGTTCGAGGAGCAGGTCCGGGTCGTTGTCGCAGATCTTGGCGGCGTCCTTGGGTCGCAGCGAGCCTGGGCTGTCGGCGTCGAGCTGCAGGATGCTGAGCATCGCGGGGTGGATGGACTCCTCGACCGCCTCGCCGGCTGGGGCTTCGTCGAGGAAGTGCCGACCGCCGACCTGGTCGACCAAATCGTCCTCGTGTTCGGCCACCGAATCGCACATGTGACGGACCAGCGCCAGGAACTGGCTCTGCGCAAAGGGCCAGCCGAGCAACTCTGCGGCCGCTATGACAGTGGAGCCCTGGAGCAGGAACTTGATCCCTTCGGTCGCGCGGTTGAGCCGGTTGACCTCACCCAGTGCAGCATCGCGGTCGGTGACATCGTTGGCCACGATCGCGAACAGGCGGATCATTGGACGGTCCTCGAATGCGCGGACGAACACGACGCAACGACCTGTGCGAATGGGGACGTCACCGTCGCTGTCACGGTGGGGCACCTGGTTCATCACCTCGGCCAGCGCCCGGTCGATCAACTCCTGGAGTTGCTCGCGGCTCTGCGGGTAGGTCACCGGCGGCTGCACGACGGGCTCCGCCTCGGGTGTCGGCGGGAACGGTTCACACGGCCAGTCGACGTGGTCGCTGGTCAAAGCCGACGGGTGCATGACGTGGAAGGCCTCCCGCATCGCGCGGACCGCCATGCTCGCGGCCTGGTCGACATGCGTGACCGGCAACCGGACCCAGTAGTTGGGCATGTCATCGCCGGGCTTCTCGAAGCCCAGATCGCACAGCCGCGTGCGGTCGGCCTCGTCCAATACCCAGCCGTCGTCGAGCACAGGGTTGCCGGACGCCTCCAGCAGGATCTCGTTGTCCACTCGCAGTACCTGGACGTATGGCGTGATGCCCTCCAGGTCGAACTCGACGGTGAAGCTCCCGCCGTCCTCGAGTACATCGAACGCCGTTGCCAAACGCGCCCGGTAGTCCTTCCAGGCTGCCTCGATGATGCTGTCCAAGTCGGGTGTCCGATCGTCCATCGGGCCACCTCCTTCCCCGTTCCCTACATCTCCAAGGTAGGCGGGGGGTATGACATTTCTGGGTGGTCAAGGTCTGGCCGTTTGGGCGCTCCCGCTCCAACACCCCAGAAGTGTCATTCCTGTACTACGCTCAGCCAAAACCCCGAGCCCACGGGAGTCGCCATGGAAACCACGCTGCTGCCCCTCGCACTCGGACTGATCATGCTGGGCCTCGGGCTCAGCCTCACCACCGACGACTTCGCGCGCGTGGCCAGACACCCGAAGGCCGTCGCCATCGCGCTTGTGTGCCAGATCCTCATCCTCCCGGTCATCTGTTTCGGGCTGGTGCAACTGTTCAACCTTCCGCCGATCCTGGCCGTCGGCATGATGCTGCTGGCGGCCTCGCCCGGCGGCACGACGGCCAACCTCTACAGCCACCTCTTTCGCGGGGACGTGGCGTTGAACATCAGCCTGACTGCCATCAACTCGGTACTCGCGGTCTTCACGCT
>JALOLM010000376.1 GCA_025455985.1 Candidatus Nanopelagicales bacterium
CTGGGTCGGGCCGGGGTAAGGCTCTCCGGGGGCCAGCGCCAGCGTCTGGCGGTGGCACGCATGGTCCTCACAGACCCCAAGGTCGTCATCCTCGACGAGGCGACCTCGGCCCTGGACACCCAGACCGAGGGCCAACTGCATCAGGCCCTGAGGGAGTTCCTCGCCGAGCGCACCACCCTCATCATCGCCCACCGCCTGAGCGCGGTGCGCCAGGCGGACCGGGTGCTGGTCATCGAGGACGGACACCTCGTGGAGGACGGGCGCCACGAGGACCTGATCGCCGGGGACGGGCTCTACGCCACCCTGTACCGGCGGCAGGTCCATTGACCGGCCAGGCCAGAGAACTGCGCGACTGTCAAGGCGATTCCCCGGGCCGGAACGACGCCGGCTGACCGCTCAAAGGGTAACTTGCGCCGAATATCGGAATCGCGGCTTTCCCCGGCTGACCCGACTTCTCTTCCAGAACGGCTTGACCTATGATCCGCTCGCCTTTGTATCGACTGACTTACCGCCCCGAAACTCCGACCAACCGACCAGCGCAGAGAGGCATCCGTGCCGAACGCCATCGTCATCGACGACCAATCCGTCAGCCGCGTGATCCTCAGCGAACTGGTTCGCTCGATCGGCGAGGACATCGAAGTTGAAACCTTCGCCGAGCCCCTCAAGGCATTGGACTGGGTCCGCGCCAACTCCGTCGACCTCGTCCTGACAGATTTCAAAATGCCGCAGATGGACGGCATCGAGTTCACCCGCTGGTTCCGGCAGGTCCCGGCCTGTGTCGATGTCCCGTTGGTGATGATCACCTGCTTCACCGAGAAGGACGTACGCTACCGCAGCCTGGAGGCGGGTGCCACGGACTTCCTGACCAAGCCCATCGACCACTTCGAGTGCCGCGCCCGCTGCCGCAACCTGCTCAAGTTGCGTGAGCAGCAGGTCGTGATCCGCGACCGCGCCCGATGGCTGGAGGGTGAGGTGCGCGAGACCACCAGGGCCGTGGAGCTGCGCGAGAAGGAAACCTTGTTCCGGCTGGCGCGGGCCGGTGAGTACCGTGACGAGGACACCGGCAACCATGTGCTGCGGGTGGCACGCTTCGCCCGGCTGATCGCTGACAACCTGGGCCTGGATCCCTCCCGTGCCGAGATCCTGGAGCACGCCGCCCCGATGCATGACATCGGCAAGATCGGCATCCCCGACCGCATCCTGCTGAAGGCCGACCGTCTCACCCGGGACGAGTGGGAGGTGATGAAGTCGCACGCACGCATCGGCTACGACATCCTTCACGACAGCCCCTCAAAGTACCTGCGCATGGGCGCGATCGTCGCCCACGGCCACCACGAGCGCTTCGACGGTTCGGGTTACCCCCAGGGCCTCACAGGAGGAGAGATCCCCCTTGAGGCCCGCATCACGGCTGTGGCCGACGTCTTTGATGCCCTATGCGCCCCGCGCCCCTACAAGAGGCCCTGGTCCACCGAACAGGCCTTCAACTACCTCCTCGGCGAGCGTGGACGCCAGTTCGATCCCGACTGCGTCGATGTCTTCCTCGCCCATCGCCCACTGGTGACGGAGATCGCACAGACCCTCGCGGACGATCCCCCACCCCCCACCTCCGCCGAGGAGGCCCCGCGGTATGGCCGACACCACGCCTGACGCGCTGACAGCGCCGCAAGGGCAACGGCTTTCGGGAAAGCGGGCACTGGTCATCGATGGTGACTGCCCTGAACGCCGACGCCTGACGGAGTTCCTCAGCGGTTGGGACCTGTCGATCGAGGTCACGGCCAATCCACTGCAGGGCGCAGCCCTGTTATGGGACGCCGCCGAGGGCGCACGGCCGGTCGATCTCGTCCTGCTCGGACCCCATGGACACCGGGTGCAAAAGGAGCAATTCGCCGCCGTGGTGCGTTGCGAGCCGCGCCTCGCCACCCTACCCATGATCTACATCGACGAGGGTATAGATCACGGCCAGAGGTCGGCACTGCGTCAGGCCGGATTCTGCGAGGCTGTACCGCTCCCGCTGGACAAGACCCTGTTGTTCGATGCCCTGCACCGAGCCTTTGGTCACGAGGCCCCGACCACTGGAGTGGTGTGCTTGATGGACCGCCACGCCACCCTTGGCCCGTCCACGCCTCGACTGAATATTTTGATCGCGGATGCCAGTGCTGAGCAACGGCGGGTCCTGCGTGCTGTCTTGTCCCGGGGCGGCCACCGGATCTACGATGTGGAAACTGGCGAGCAGACCCTTGCGGCCCTGACCAAGCACAGCTTTGACCTCGTGATCATTTCCCTGGAACTGCCCGGACTTGGAACGGCGGACGCCCTGCGTCTCTTGCGCTTCTCGGTGGCGCGCGGTGACTGGCCGGCCTTCATTGGCCTGGCTCAGCAGCCGAGCATGACCCAGACTCGCGACTATGCCGCCTTCGGGTTGACCGTCGTCTTACCCAAACCCGTGCGACCTCAGGCGTTGTTGGCGGCGGTCGCCGACCTGCTCCGCGGGACGCACAACGAACCCGCGGACGCCGAGGCCATGTGGGGGGCCCACCAAAATCACACCGCAGAGTTGGATTGCCTCGACGAGCGCGCCCTTCAAGAGATCGAGGACCTGGGGACGGGCCCCAGCTTCCTCGCCGATCTGATCGCGGAGTTCCTGGAGGAGGTTCAGACCAGGCTGGAGGCGGTGCGGCAGGCCGCAGGAACCGAACAGTGCTATCCGCGTCTCGTCCGGTTCGGGCACAGACTCCGGGACAGTGCGGGTAGCCTGGGGGCCATCCAGCTCTACCAACTCGGCCTCATCGCGGCCCGATTGCCGGAGTCCCTATACGAACGTGAGGGCATGCCCTTGCTCGACCGTATCGAAGACGCCTACCAGCGCACCCGCAGCGCCTTCCGGCAGTATCTGCATCAGCGCGAGCTTTCGAGATCACCGGGTTGAGAGTCGGTGCCTTAGGTCTCGCTGCTGGCAGCCGCGGCCAGTCGCTGCTTAAACATGCCTCCTTAGGGCCAACACCCCATTGAGCCCACCGAAGG
>JALOLM010000377.1 GCA_025455985.1 Candidatus Nanopelagicales bacterium
CCTGCAGAACGCCGCGTACGCCTTCCAGTGGGTGATCTTCACCGGCTTCGTCGGCTGGTTCTGGTGGAAGGTGATGCACGATCAGCGCATCGTGGAGGCTGAACGAGAGCGCGAAGAAGAGATGGTGGACTGATGGCCGGCGCTCTTCTGCGGTACCGGGTGATGGCGTACGTGGTGGGAGTCCTGTTGCTCCTGCTGGTCTTCGTGCACATCCCGCTGCGCATCATCTGGGACATCCACACGCCGGTGGCCATGCTCCACGGCTGGATGTTCATGATCTACCTGGTCACCGTGCTCGACCTCTCCCTGCGCTGCAAGTGGAACGTCTTCCCCCGCACAGTCCTGGTGATGCTCGCCGGTACTATCCCCTTCTTCTCCTTCTATGCCGAGCACAAAGCCACGGGCTGGGCCAAACAGACACTCGCCGAGCAGGAGGCGAAAGCGCCACCGCGGGTGTCCGCCACCGGATCGAGTCGCGCCGACAACTAGCATCGGGGCATGATCTCCGACCTCGCGCGCCTGCCTGGGCGCCGGCGGACGATCAGCCTCATGGTCCGCCAGGACCTCAAGCAGATGTACAGGCGTTACCGCCTGGGGTTCGTGTGGACGTTGGGGGAGCCCTTCCTGCTGGCCATCCTCATGTGGGTGGTCTTCACGTTCATCTTCGCCGGTGGCAGGGGAATCGGTCTGGAGCCGTTCATCGTGTTCCTGATCACCGGGCTGTACCCGTTCCAGTGGTTCTCGCAGACCATCCGCAAGAGCCCCCGTTCATTCCGCCGCTTCGGCGACGTGCTGCAGTCGAGTCCGCTGCCGGCATCGACCTGGCCGCTGCGGATCGTGTTCGTGGGCCTCGCGGAATTCCTGCTGTCGATCCCGATCATCCTGGTGTTCATCTTCCTGGGGGGTGCGAGCCTCACCTGGGGCACGGTGTTGTTCCCCGTGGCCATCGTCCTGCAGATCCTGCTGTGTGCAGGCTTCGCGCTCGTGGAGGCCGGCTTGGCCCTGCGTTGGCCCGACATCGAGGTGTTCGCCTCGATCCTGACGCGCGCGTTCTTCTGGGGCAGCCCGATCCTGTGGTCGCAGAAGAACTTCCCGGACTGGTTGCAGCCCTACCTGTACTTGAATCCCTTCCACGGCGTACTCGATTTCTATCGTGCCAGTGTGTGGCCGGAGGTACTGCAGCCGTGGACCAGCTACGCCATCTCGTTCGGGGTGATTCTGGTCATCCTGGTGGTGGGCATCTGGATGGTTCACGGGTCCGGACTCACCCTGCGCCGGAAGGTCTGACGTGTTAGCCAGTTTCACCGACGCGGGTCTGGAGGGCTTCCGCCTCAAGAAGAAGCAACAGATCATCAAGGGTGTTCCGCGGATGACCGCGACCCATGAACGTGAGTCCTATTGGGTGTTCCGCGGACTCACCACGACCTTGGACGCCGGCGAGGCGCTCGTGCTGGTGAGCCGTGATCCCGCCCGCACGAACGCGGCGCTGAGGGTCTGGGCGAACCTGCTCCCCGTGGATGTGGGGCAGGTACAGCGCCCTCAGCGCGGTCTGCTGGTCTCGGCGCCGCAGAGCCGGTGGGTCCGGGAATTGTCCGTCGAGCAGTCCATCCGGATGATCGCCGGGATCTACGGTGTGCCCGACAACGCGATCGACGCGTTGGTCGCCCCGGTCGCCAGCACTGCCGATGTCGAGTCTGTTCTCCACCGGCCGCTGGAGGACTTCAGCAAGAAACTGCGCTACCAGATCGCCTTCGCCGTCGCGATACACGCTGACAGCGACGTCGTGATGTTCGACCACACGACGGTCGTGGGCTCCGGCGATTTCCGCAAGCAGTGCCTCGACCGGGCCCTGGCCATGCGCGATGGCGGCAAGGGGCTGGTGGTGACGACCACCAAACCGCAGATCGCACTGCACCTGGGGACGAAGGCGGTGATCCTGCGCGGCAAGCGCGCGGACCAGGTCGGGGTGGCCGAAGCCGCGGAGTTCCTGATCCGTGACAAGGTCAAAGGCCGCAAGCGATCCAGGCGTCGCGATGAAGACGACGATGACGACTCGGGGATCGGCTTCTGAGCAACATTGCGGTCACGATGGTGCCCGGATCTGCCGGTCGCGGGGTACCCTCCATCCAGAGGAGGTGGTGATGGGCCTTCGTGACGTCGCCTACTCGGTGTATGAGCGTCGTCTGTTGGCCGGCCTGGACTCCGAGCGGATACCCCGGCACGTGGGGGTAATCCTCGACGGCAATCGGCGCTGGGCTTCGATGCAGGGAACCAGCGCCTCGACCGGTCACCGGGCCGGCGCCGAGAAGATCGCCGAGTTCCTCCGCTGGTGCGATGACGTGGACGTCGAGGTCGTCACCCTGTGGTTGTTGTCCACCGACAACTTGTCGCGGCCTTCGGAGGAACTCAGCCAGCTGATGGGCATCATCACCGACACCGTCGATGCGCTGGCCGCCACCCAGGCATGGCGCATCCACCCCGTCGGGGCGCTGGACCTTCTGCCGGTTGAGACCGCAACGGCGCTCAAAGAGGCTGACGCTGCCACTCGCGACATCGACGGCATGACGGTCAACATCGCCGTGGGCTATGGGGGCCGCCGCGAGGTCGTCGATGCGGTGCGTTCCCTACTGGCCGAGCACGCCGAGCGCGGGACCAGCCTGGACGATCTGGCGCAGGTGCTGGAACCCGAGCACATCGCCGAGCACCTCTACACCCGCGGGCAGCCCGATCCTGATCTGGTCATCCGGACCTCCGGTGAGCAGCGGCTCTCCGGTTTCCTGCTCTGGCAGACCGCCCATTCGGAGTTCTACTTCTGCGAGGCGTACTGGCCGGATTTCCGGCGGGTCGACTTCCTGCGGGCGATGCGTTCGTACGCTGACCGACAGCGGCGATTCGGCGGCTGAGGCGCCCGGGGCACCGGCCTTTCAGATGGTCGTCACCTGCTGTTCGGCGTGGCTCACCCCTGCTCACCCTGTTCGCGGCCTAGAGTCCCGGCATACCGGATCGCCGGGA
>JALOLM010000378.1 GCA_025455985.1 Candidatus Nanopelagicales bacterium
CCACGACGACCAGGGCCAGGGTGAGGCCGCTGATCAGCGGTATGGGTATCGGCGGTTCCGGATGCTCGAAGCCGGTGACCGGTTCCAGCCAGTGCTCGATCGCTCCGTTCCAGGCCAGGAGGAACCCGCTGACTGCGGACAGCAGGCCGAGGATGATCAGCGGGATCGTCATCACCGGCGGTGACTCATGCGGGTGCACGTCATCGGTCCAGCGGGCCTTGCCCAGGAACGTCATGGTGAACAGTCGCGTCATGTAGAACGCGGTGATACCCGCCCCGATCATCGCTGCGATGCCCGCGACCCAGCCGTGCGCCAATGCCGCTTCGATGATCTTGTCCTTCGAGTAGAAGCCGGAGAACGGGGGCACTCCCATGATCGCCAGCCAGCCGGCCGCGAACGTGACGAACGTGATCGCCATGACCGCGCGGATCGCCCCGAACCGGCGCATGTTCTCCTGGTTGTTGAACGCGTGCATGACAGATCCCGCCCCGAGGAACATGTTGGCTTTGAAGAAGCCGTGGTTCACGAGGTGGAAGATCGCGAACACGTACCCGATCGGTCCGAGTCCAGCACCGAGGATCATGTAGCCGATCTGCGACATCGTCGACCCGGCCAGGACCTTCTTGATCTCGTCCTTGGCGGTACCGATGATCGCCCCGAAGATCAGGGTCACCGCGCCGACGATGATGACCAGTGTCTGCGCGGTGGGCGCGGCGTCGAAGATCGGGTTCGAGCGCACGATCAGGTACACACCGGCGGTCACCATCGTGGCCGCGTGGATGAGCGCCGACACCGGCGTCGGACCCTCCATGGCGTCGAGCAACCACGACTGCAGCGGCACCTGCGCGGACTTGCCACAGGCCGCCAGCAGCAACAGCACGCCGATCCAGGTGAGGTCGCTCTGACCGGCCTCCCCCACCTCGGCGAAGACTGTCGGGAAGGTGACGGTGCCGAAGGTGACGAAGATCAGCATGATCGCCACCGACAACCCGAAGTCGCCGACGCGGTTCACCACGAAGGCCTTCTTGGCCGCCACCGCCGCGCTGTTCTTGTACTGCCAGAACCCGATCAGCAGGTAGGAGGCCAGGCCCACACCCTCCCACCCGACGTACAGCAGCAGGTAGTTGTCAGCCAGGACCAGCAGCAGCATCGCCGCCACGAACAGGTTCAGGTAGGCGAAGAACAGTCGCCGCTTCGGGTCGTCGTGCATGTACCCGATGGAGTAGATGTGGATCAGGGAACCCACGCCGGTGATCAGCAGCACGAAGGTCATGGACAACTGGTCCAGTTGCAGGCCGACGTTGGCCGTGAAGTCGCCCACGATCACCCAGTCCCACAGGTGCTGGATGATGCCGCGCTCCTCCGAGGGCCGCTGCAGCATGGCCAGCCACAGGAAGACCGCCACCACGAACGAACCGATCGGCAACGCGGTGGCCAGGTAATGGCCCCAGGAATTGGTGCGGTTCCCCCCGACCAGCAGGATGAACGCACCCAGCACTGGCAGGGCGATGAGCACCCACATGTAGGTGAAGACACCCTCGGCTGCGGCGTATGTGATCGTCGGCACCGCCGACGACAGCAGGTCCGTACCCATCAGTACCTCAGCAGACTGGGCTCGTCCACCGAGGCGGTGCGGCGGGTCCGGAAGATGGCCACGATGATGGCCAGGCCCACCACGACCTCAGCGGCTGCCACCACCATGGTGAAGAACGCGAAGACCTGCCCCTCCAGGTTCCCGTGCATCCGCGCGAAGGCCACGAAGGCCAGGTTGGAGGCGTTGAGCATGAGCTCCACGCACATGAACACCACGATGGCGTTGCGGCGGAACAACATGCCGAACGCTCCGAGGCTGAACAGGATCGCCGACAGGGCGATGTAGTGGTCGGTCGTCACCTTTCCTCCCCAGAGGTGTCATCGTCCTGGTCGACCTGCAGGTCGTCGACGACGACACTGCGCTGATGCGCAACCTCGTCGACCTCCTCGACATCGATGCGGTCGACCTCGGAATGGTGCAGTGCCATGGGTCGCGGCACGGAGATCTCGGCGGCCGAGCCATCCGGCAGCAGTGCCGGGGTGTCGACGGCGTTGTGCCGGGCGTACGTGCCGGGTGGGGGCAGCGGACTTGGGTGGCCGCTGCGGAAGCGGGCCTCGGACAGTTGCCGCTGGGTCGGCTTCGGGACGTCGTGCTCGCGGTGGGTGAGGATCATCGCCCCGAGGGCTGCAGTGATCAGCAACGTGGACGTGACCTCGAATGCGAAGACGTACTGGGTGAAGATCAGTTCCGCAATGCCCTGGACGTTGCCCCCGCGGGCCGCGTTGGCTTCTGCCAGCGACCCCTCCGGCATGCCGGACGTGCCGGAGCCCAGCAGGCCGACCAGCAGCACGCCGAAGCCGAGTCCGAACAGGATCGCCGCCGGCCGCTGACCCTTGACGGTCTCCACCAGGGAATCGGAGGAGTCGACGCCGACGACCATGAGCACGAACAGGAACAACATCCTGATCGCGCCCGTGTACACGATGATCTGGACCATCCCGAGGAACGGCGCGGAGAGGCTGACGTACAGGATCGCGAGGTTGATCATCGTCATCGCGAGGAACAAGGCGCTGTGCACGGCCTTGCGGGAGAACAACATCCCCAGCGCACCGAGCACGGCCAGTGCACCGCAGATCCAGAACACCGCCGCCTCCCCGGTGTTCTGCGCGGCCAGCGTGGCGGTCACGTGGCACTCCCTTCGACCGCGTCCTTCAGCGGCTCACCGAATCCGGTGACCCGCCCGTCGTAGTAGTCCTTCTCGGTCGCACCGTCGGGCATGTCGTGCGGCGGCGCCTGCATCCCGGGCAGCACCGGCGCCAGCAGATCCGGCTTCTCGTAGATCAGCTTCTGCCGGCTGTCATCGGCCAGCTCGAACTCATGGATCATGGTCAGCGCCCGGGTGGGGCAGGCCTCGATGCACAACCCGCAGCCGATGCAGCGCAGGTAGTTGATCTGGTACACCCGCCCGTAGCGCTC
>JALOLM010000379.1 GCA_025455985.1 Candidatus Nanopelagicales bacterium
AGGGCACACAGCGCCACCCGGCGTCGCTCACCGCCGGACAGCACCGACGGATCCGCGTCGCCGGGCGGACACCGCAGCGCATCCATGGCCTGTTCGAGCTGCGCGTCGAGGTCCCAGGCGTTGCGGTGGTCCAGCTTCTCCTGCAGCGTGCCCATCTCCGCCAGCAACGCGTCGTAGTCCGCCTCCGGGTCGGCCAGCGCCTCCGAGATCTCGTTGAACCGGGCCATCAGGGCCTTCGTCTCGGCCACGCCGAGTTCGACGTTCTCCAGCACGGTCTTCGAGTCGTCGAGTTGCGGTTCCTGCTCCAGGATCCCCACGGAGTATCCCGGGGACAGCAGAGCGTCGCCGTTGGACACGGTCTCGGTACCGGCCATGATCTTCAACAGGGTCGACTTGCCGGCGCCGTTCGGCCCGACCACGCCGATCTTCGCGCCGGGCAGGAACGCCAGCGTGACGTCGTCGAGGATGACCTTGTCACCGTGGGCCTTGCGGGCCTTGCGCAACGTGTAGATGAATTCAGCCACCTCGCCAGGGTAGGCCCGGATACCGCGCCCCCGGGCGTCCGGGGCCACTCACCGAGCACACTGGGATGTATGAGCACAGTTCTGTTCACCGGTTACCCCGGTTTCCTCGGATCCGCCCTTCTCCCGCTCGTCCTGGACAAGCGCCCGGACGCCCGCGCGCTGTGCGTCGTGCAGGACCGCTTCCTGCCGCTGGCGCACAAGCGACTCGGCGAACAGGTCCGGGAGCATCCCACGCTGGAAGGCCGCGTGGACCTGGTCGTCGGCGACATCACCGCATCGGGACTGGGTCTGGACGAGGTCCCCGACGACGTCACCGAGGTCTTCCACCTGGCCGCGGTGTACGACCTGGCCGTCCCGGCAGAACTGGCCTACCGCGTCAACGTCGAGGGCACCCGGCACGTCCTGGACCTCTGCGAGTCATCGCCGAACCTGCAACGGCTGCAGTACGTCAGCACCTGCTATGTCAGCGGCACGCACTCAGGGGTCTTCCGGGAGGACCAACTCGACACCGGGCAGTCCTTCCTCAACCACTACGAGCACACCAAGTTCGAGGCCGAACGGCTGGTGCGCGAGGCGATCGCCGAGGGCATGCCGGCGACCGTGTACCGACCCGGCATCGTGGTCGGCGACGCCACCACCGGGGACACGCAGAAGTTCGACGGCCCCTACATGATCGCCCGGTTCCTCATGAAGCAACCCCGCTACGCCGCGTTCCCGCAGGTGACCGACCCGGACGCGATCAAGATGTGCCTGGTCCCCCGGGACTTCGTCGTCGGGGCGATCGACCAGCTCAGCACGATGGAGGTCTCGGTGGGCAAGACGTACTCGCTCAGCGATCCGGAACCGCCGTCGATCCGCGAGATCGTCGACACGTTCGGTGCGCTTCTGGACAAGGACATCCTGTGGATCCGCATGCCGCTGCGGTTCACCCAGGTGGTGGTCGGCCTGCCCGGTGTGGAGAAGCTGGTCGGCTTCCCGGAGGAAGCCCTGGCCTACCTTTCACACCCGACCGTGTACGACACGACCAACACCACCACCGACCTCGCCGGAACCGGCCTGCAGTGTCCCCCGTTCGCCGACTACGCGCCGACCATGGTCGAGTTCCTCAAGCTGCACCCGGAGATCTCCTCGGCCGCGATGGTCTGACGGCGGGCCTCACGCCGCCGAGGCCGGCTCGCCCCGACCGACGATCGCAGTCGTGCGGGCCAGGTTCAAGCCGACCGACGACGCCGCCACTTCGACCACCGTGCGCCGGGGGTCGGTGGCGTGCCGCATCACACGCAGCCGGCCCACGACGATCACCGGATCGCCCCGGCGCAGCGCCCCCGCGACGTTGTGCGCCAGTCGCCGCGCACACGTCACGGTCAGGAAGGTGGGCGGTTCGCTCACCCACCGTCCATTTGCCTGATCGAGTCGCCGGTTGTGGACTGCGAGGCGGAATCGCGCCAGAGGATCACCGCCGGTGTCGACGGAGGCGATGACGTCGGTGGCCAGCTGCCCGGCCACAGTCAGGGTGTTCTGCATACCCACGAGCATCACGTCTGCCCGCCGTCGCCGCGAGGGCTCCGAGTCGATCTGTGGACAGCCCGGTCTGTCCAGCGACTACTCGGCGGCGTGCAGTTGCTCGTGGAACTCCGCGAACGCGGCATAGGCGCGCGGGGCGTAGATCGAGGCCGGCCCGCCACCCATCAGCAGGGTGACGCCGATCGCCTCCGCAGCTTCCTCCAAGGTCGCACCGTGCTTGGCTGCCGCCCGCGCATGGGAGGCGATGCAGCCGTCGCACTGGGTGTTGACCGCAATGGCCAGGGCGATGAGCTCCTTGGTCTTCGCATCCAGCACACCGTCGGCGAACGCCGCGCCGTGCAGCGCTGCGAACCCCTTGTAGACCTCCGGGATCATCCGTCGCAGATCACGCGTCTGCGGTCGCAGGTCATCCAGGACGTTCTGGCCGTATTGCATCGATGCCTCCACATTGAGTCGAACACTTCTTGCACAAGAATACCCCCCGGGGTATAGTTGGAGCAACGCAAGATACCCCTACGGGTATACGACCAACGGAGGAATCCACCCATGTGCAGCCCCGCCCTGTGCCACGCCTGTCAGAAAGTCACCTACTCCGGTTGCGGCATGCACGCCGCCCAGATCCTGGCCCGGGTCCCCGCGGACAGGCGTTGCGAATGCCGATGACACCGGTCAAGCCGCCCGTGCACATCAGCACCGAGGACACCACGGCCATCCTGAACCGCCTCCGGCGCGCCGAGGGCCAACTCTCAGCGGTCATCCGCATGCTCGAGGAGGGCCGGGACTGCCGGGAGGTCGTGCCGCAACTGGCGGCGGTCTCCAAAGCCCTGGACAAGGCCGGTTTCGCCGTCGTCGCCAGCAGCCTGCGGGAATGTGTCACCCACCCAGGCCCCGACGGCAAGACCGATCTCGCCGACCTCGAACGACTCTTCCTCGCCCTCGCCTGACCGAAAGGAACCCC
>JALOLM010000380.1 GCA_025455985.1 Candidatus Nanopelagicales bacterium
CGGGCAACAGCGCCGGCGTATCGACGGCGTTGTGCCGGGCGTACGTCCCCGGTGGCGGCAGCGGGCTGGGATGATCGCCGGCGAACCGCGCCTCGGACAGCTCGCGCTGGGTCGGCTTGGGCTTGTAGTGCTCCTGATGGGTCAGGATCATTGCGCCCAGAGCGGCTGTGATCAGCAGGGCGCTGGTGACCTCGAAAGCGAATACGTACCGGGTGAAGATCTGCTCGGCGATGCCCTGCACGTTGCCGCCATTGGCAGCGTTGGCCGCCTCCAGCGATCCGACCGGGAAGTCGGTCGTGCCCTGGCCGAGCAGGCCGATCAGCAGGACGGCGAAGCCGCCTCCGAAAAGGATCGCCGCCGGTCGTTGGCCCTTGACCGTCTCCACAAGCGAGTCCGAGGAGTCGACCCCTACCACCATGAGGACGAACAGGAACAGCATCATGATCGCGCCGGTGTAGACGATCACCTGCACCATCCCCAGGAAGGGCGCGGACAGGCTCACGTACAAGATCGCCAGGTTGATCATCGTCATCGCCAGGAACAAGGCGCTGTGCACGGCCTTGCGGGAGAACAGCATGCCCAGGGCGCCGAGCACCGCGAGTGCTCCGCAGATCCAGAACACCGCCGCCTCTCCGGTGTTCTGCGCAGCCAGTGTGGAGGTCACAGGGCGCCCCCCTCGACGGCATCCTTCAGCGGCTCACCCGCGCCGGTCACTCGGCCCTCGTAGTAGTCCTTCTCCGTGGCGCCGGACACCATGTCGTGCGGCGGCAGTTCCATGCCGGGCAGCAGCGGCGCGAGCAGGTCCTGCTTCTCGTAGATCAGCTTGTCGCGGCGGTTGTCGGCGAGTTCGAACTCGTGGATCATCGTCAGCGCGCGGGTCGGGCAGGCCTCGATGCACAAGCCACAGCCGATACACCGCAAGTAGTTGATCTGGTAGACCCGGCCGTAGCGTTCGCCGGGCGAGTACCGGCCGTCCTCTGTGTTGTCCGCACCCTGCACGAAGATCGCATCCGCCGGGCAGGCCCACGCACACAACTCACACCCGACGCACTTCTCGAGACCATCGGGATGGCGGTTGAGCTGGTGCCGTCCGTGATAGCGCGGCTTCGGCGGGAACTCGTCCTTCTCCTCCGGGTACTGCTCGGTGACGACCTTCTTGAACATCGTCGTGAACGTCGTGGAGAAACCCTTCACCACGGGTGGGATCTCAGGCATTGCGTGCCTCCTGTTCAAGTGCCGGGGCCACACTGGGCTCGAGCAGTTCCTGCCCTGGCATCGGCGGCACCGGGTGACCGCCGGCGAACGGGTCCACCGCCTCGATGAATGACGCCTGGGCCGCCTCATCAGCCTCAGCACGGCGGTCCCGGCGCAACTGCGCGGAGTACGAGGCGATGATCAGCAGCAGGACGGCGAAGCCGACGGCCACCAGGACCGCAAGCAACTCAGAACCATCAGGTCCGATCGTGTACCTCGCGATGGACACCACGATGATCCAGGCCAGTGAGATGGGGATCAGGACCTTCCAGCCGAACCTCATGAACTGGTCATAACGCAGCCGTGGCAGGGTCCCGCGCAGCCAGATGAAGACGAAAATGAAAGCACAGACCTTCATCAGGAACCACAACATGGGCCACCAGCCCTCGTTGGCGCCCTCCCAGATCGACAACGGCCACGGCGCACGCCAACCGCCGAGGAACAACGTGGTGGCCAGTGCGGAGACGGTCACCATGTTGATGTACTCGGCCAGGAAGAACATCGCGAACTTCAGCGATGAGTATTCGGTGTGGAAGCCTCCGACAAGCTCCCCTTCGGCCTCAGGCAGATCGAAGGGGGCGCGGTTGGTCTCACCCACCATTGCGGTGGTGTAGATCATGAAGGAGGGCAACAGGAGCAGCACGAACCACAACTTGGTCTGCGCGTTGACGATCTCGGACGTGGACATGCTGCCCGCGAACAAGAACACCGCCACGAAGGACAGGCCCATCGCGATCTCGTAGGAGATCATCTGGGCGGTGCTGCGCAGGCCGCCGAGCAACGGGTAGGTCGAACCCGAGGCCCAACCGGCCAGAACGATGCCGTAGATACCGATGGACGCGATGGCCAGGATGTACAGGACGCTGACCGGGAAGTCGGTGAGTTGCAGCATCGTGGTCTGGCCGAAGATCGACACCTCGGGACCGAAGGGAATCACCGCGAACGCCAGGAACGCCGGCACCGCCGAGAGGATCGGCGCCAGGATGTAGACCCCCAGCTCCACCTTCCGCGGGATGATCTCTTCCTTGAACGCCAGTTTGAAACCGTCCATCAAGGACTGCAGCAGACCGAACGGACCCACCCGGTTCGGACCCACCCGGCTCTGCATCCGGGCCACGACCCGGCGCTCGGCCCAGATCGTCAGCAGGACGATGACCACCAGCAGCGCGAACAGGCCGACCACCTTGAGGCAGATCAACCAGAACGGGTCACTACCGAACCCGGCCACGTTCATGACGCCCTCCCGACGCTCACCCGCACCGTATCGCCCGCGGTCACGCCGAGTTCAGCCAGCAGGTTCACTCCAGAGTTCGCCGGCGCCCATACGATCCCCGAGGGCATGTCGGTGACCAGCGCGGGCAGGGTCAACGCCCCCGACTGCGTGGAGATCGTGACCGGCTCACCGTCGGCGATGCCGAGGTCCGTGGCGTTCGCCGCGCTCAGCCGGATCACGGCCGGTCGCGCGGTCGCTGCCATGTAGGGCTCGCCGCTTTGCATCGAACCGTCATCGATCAGTTGGCGCCAAGTGGCAAGAACCGCCTCACCCTTGTCCAGGGTTGCCGCCGGGGCCGGCCCAACCTGCGGGCGCGGCACGTCCGGTGCCGGCAGCGCCTCGACCTCGACGCGCAGACCTGCGGGGTCGTGCACACCGAAATCGAGCAGCATCTCGTCGGTGATGGCGGCCAGGACTGCCGCGTCGGGCATCACCAGCGACTCCCGGAAAACTTGCGGGAAGGGCCGGCGGCGCGCGCCCCTCCCAGTTCACGAACGAGCCGGCCTTCTCAGTCACGGCTGCAACCGGGAACACGATGTCCGCGGCACGCGTGGCGTCGTTGTGGTGGGTCGCCAGGGCGATGACGCAGGCAACGTTCTCGAAACCGGCGACCAGATCGGCACCGCCCGGGACGTCGGCAGGGTCGAATCCGGCCACGATCAACGCCCGGTAGGCGGGTTCAGGCTCGTCAACCGGCTCCTCAGAGACGTCTGCGTCCTCAGCGGCAGCAGGCTCGATGTCGTCCGCAACCGGCTCCGGCTGTGCGTTCAGGGCTGCGATGACGCCGGCGAAGCCGACCCCGTCGGACTGCGGGAGCAGTCCCGCGTCCAGCGCCCCGCGCTCCCCCGCCCGCCGTGGCACCCAGGCCAGGGCAGCACCGGTGTCTTCGGCGGTCGCCGCGATCCAGGACAGCAGACCCTGGGTCGTCGCCGCCCGCTCACCGACCATGATCACCGCACCCGGCTCACGCAGCGCGGCCATCACCTCGTCGTTCCCGCTGATCGCCGCGATCTCCTGACCCGGACCCGCGGCCAGGACCGTGGCGCCGAGTTTGGTCAGCCCGGGACTTGCCCAGGGGGCGACGGCGTAGACCTTCGTGCCGAGTTTCTGCGTGGCCTTGCGCAGCCGCAGGAACACGATCGGCGACTCGTCCTCCGGCTCGAACGCGACCAGCACGACAGCCGGGGCGGCATCCAGATCCGCGTACGTGGGCCCCTGCGAGCCGGCCACCACTGAGCGCAGGAAGTCCGCTTCCTCGTCGCTGTGGGGACGGGCCCGGAAGTCCACATCATCGGTCTTGAGCACGGCGCGCGCGAACTTGGCGTACGCGTAGGCGTCCTCCGAGCTCAAGCGGCCGCCCGTGAGGACCGCAGCACTGCCGATCGCCGCGGTGGCGGCATCCGCAGCCATCCCCAGCGCCTCCGGCCACGACGCGACCCGGAACTCGCCGCCCTCGTCGCGCACGAGTGGGTGGGTGATCCGGGCTTGCGTGAGGTAGGGGAACGCGAACCGGCCCTTGTCGCAGTTCCACTCCTCGTTGACCTCCGGGTCGTCGCCGGCCAGGCGCCGCTGCACCTCGCCGCGGCGGACGTCGGTACGCAGCGAGCAGCCGCTGGCGCAGTGCTCGCAGACGGTCGGCACGGAGACGAGGTCGAACGGCCTGGCCCGGAAGCGATAGCGGGCGTTGGTCAAGGCACCGACCGGGCAGATCTGCACCGTGTTGCCGGAGAAGTAGGAGTCGAACGGGGTGTCCTCGCTGATGCCCACCTGCTGCTGCGCCCCGCGTTCCAGCAACTCGATGAAGGCGTCGCCGGCGATCTCGTCGGCGAACCGGGTACACCGGGCGCAGGAGACGCACCGCTCCCGGTCCAGCAGGATCTGGGCGCTGACGTTGATGGGCTTCGGGAACGTGCGCTTGGCGCCTTGGAAACGTGTCTCCGAGCGGCCGGCGGACATGGCCTGGTTCTGCAGCGGGCACTCGCCGCCCTTGTCGCAGATCGGGCAGTCGAGCGGGTGGTTGAGCAGCAGGAACTCCATGACGCCTCGCTGGGCGTCGTCGGCGATCCGGGAGGTGCGCTGGGTGCGCACGACCATCTTGTCGCCCACCGGGATCGCACACGCCGGTTGTGGCTTGGGCTGGCCTTCGATCTCGACCAGGCACATGCGGCAGGCCGCCACCGGCTCGAGCAACGGGTGATCGCAGAAACGCGGTACCTCGATGCCGAGTTGTTCGGCGGCCCGAATGATCAGCGTGCCCTTCTCGGCGGTCATGTTGACCCCGTCGATGCTGAAGGCCACATGCCCCTCGGGCACGGTCATCTCGTCGCCGCCGGGTTGTGTGACGGTCATGCGCTCACCTCACTGAAGACCGTGCTGGCTGCTGGGTCGAACGCCGCGCTGCTGGGGGTGGAGGTGCCCGCCTCGAACTCATCGGCGAAGTACTTCATGGCCGCCGGGAACGGCGTGGCCGCGGCGTCACCGAGTGCGCAGAAGGATCGGCCGAGGATCTGCCCGCAGACGTCGTCGAGGATCTGCAACTGCGGGCGCTCCCCGCG
>JALOLM010000381.1 GCA_025455985.1 Candidatus Nanopelagicales bacterium
GCTTGGCCGCCACGCGCGCACGGGCAGGTAGGCAGGGCGGCGGTGCGCCTCGATCCGAGATCGGCGGTGCGAGGTTGATGCATCCGTTAGCGGAACAACGCGTTGTTCTGCTCCCCGATGCGCCAACCTCTCACGGATGGCGCGACCCAAACCCCGGGCCGATCACCGCAGCCACCGCCCCAGTCGGTCGAGCGCTTCGGCCAGCACCTCGGGACGCTTGCAGAACGCCCAGCGGACGTACGGCGCACTCATGTGCGGGTGGTCGGACAAGGCGGTCATCGGCACTGCCACTACGCCCGCCTCATGCGGGGCAACCCGGCAGAACTCGTCGGCACCCTCGAAGCCCAACTCCCGGACGTCGGTCGTGGCGAAGTACGTGCCTTGCGGCGACGTCACCCGGAATCCCAGCTGCTCCAACCCCGAGCACAAGATGTCCCGCTTGTGGGCGAGGTCGGCGCGGAATCCGTCGAAGTAGTCCTCATGCAACTGCTCCAGACCGGCTGCGATGGCGTGCTGGAACGGGCCCGAGGACACGTAGGACAGATGCTGGCGGACCACTCGAACCGCCGCCACCAGATCCTGATGTCCGCTGGCCCAGCCGACCTTCCAGCCGGTGAAGGAGAACGTCTTGCCCCCGGAGCCGATCGTCAAGGTCCGCTCCCACATCCCCGGCAACGTGGAGATGGGAACGTGGGGATTGTTGTCGAACCACAGGTGCTCGTAGGCCTCATCGGATATGACCAACAGGTCGTTGTCGACGGCGAACGCTGCGATCTCGGTCAGCTCCTCGCGTGTGAAGACACCGCCGGTGGGATTGTGCGGCGAGTTGAGCAGGAGCACCCGCGTGCGCGGTGTCAGCGCCTCCCGCATCGCGGCGATGTCCGGACGCAAACCGGGTGTCGTCAGCGGCACCGCAACGCGGCGGGCTCCGGCCAGTGCGATGACGGCGCCGTACAGGTCGAAGTACGGGTCGAGGATCATCACGTCCTCGCCGGGTTCGACCAGGGCCAGCACCGCCGCCGCTATAGCCTCCGAAGCTCCCGTCGTGACCACAACGCCGCGCTGGGGATCGACGGGAAGGTCGTACCAATAACGCTGGTGTTCGGCGATCGCCTCGCGCAGGCGTGGCAGACCATGGGCGGGCGGGTATTGGTCACCAAGTCCTTCCTGGATCGCCGCCACAGCGGTCGTCCGGACAAGGTCCGGCCCACCGGCGTCCGGAAAGCCCTGGCCCAGGTTGACGGCTCCCAATTCGACGGCCAGCGCGGACAGTTCGCCGAAGATCGTGCGCTCGAACTCGCGCATCCTCTCGACCAGTCGATCAACCATGTCCCGATTGTTGCCGGTTCCGGTGGCGTCGCACCGGGTAGGGGAGGAAGATGCCCAAGCGTGGGTGTTGCGCTGGTGACCGGGCCGACCGCCGGTATCGGGCGGGAGATCGCCGCCGAATTGTCCTTGCAGGGCCATGAACTGATCCTCGTGGCGCGCGACGAGGCCAGACTGCAGGAACTGGCCGAAGAATTGGGCAACTGCACGGTGCTCCCGGCGGACCTCTCCGATCGAGAGCAGCTCGCCCGGGTCGAGCAAGCTGCCGTGGGGGTCGACTGGCTGGTGAACAACGCCGGATACGGGATCAACGCGCCGTTCCACAAGACCAAGGTGGAGGACGAACAGGCGCTGTTGGACGTGCTGGTGACCGCGGTCATGCGCCTGACCCACGCCGCCGTGCCCGCCATGGTGGAGCGGGGCCGGGGCCGGATCCTGAACACCTCGAGTGTCGCGAGCTGGGTGCCGTTCGGCACGTATTCGGCGGCCAAGGCCTGGGTCACGGTGTTCTCCGAGGGGCTGGCCGCGCAGACTCCGGCGTACGTGCACGTGACCGCCCTGTGCCCTGGATTCACGCGCACCGAGTTCCACGAGCGTGCCCAGATGGAGGTCGGCGGACCGCAGATGATGTGGCTCAACGCCGGCGAAGTCGCGCGTGAGGGCATCCGCGACTGCGAGCGGGGCACCGTTCTGTCGGTGCCGAGCCTGCGCTACAAGACCGTGGCGACCTTGGCCCAGCACACCCCGCGGCGGGTGCTGCGTGCGGTGTCCGGGCGGTACAAGGAGGACGGCTGATGCGTCTGGTGGTACTGGGCGGGACCCGGTTCGTGGGCAGGGCGATCTGCTCGGCGGCCTACGAGCGTGGCTACGACGTAGTGGTCTTCAACCGGGGGCTCAGTGGGCCGCCTCCGCGAGGAGCAGTGGCGGTGCGCGGCGATCGCACGATGATGTCGGACCTGCGCGCGCTGGCCCGTCTCATCGACGACCGGGGCGGGGCGGACATCATCATCGATCCCGCCTGCTACGCGCCTTCGCATGCGCTGATGAGCGCGCGCATCCTCAAGGACGTGGCGCCGAGTTACGCAGTTGTCTCCACGGTCACCGCCCACACGCAATGGCCCGAGTTTGCGGTCGAGGCCTCATCGCCGGTCTACGACACCGGCATCACGCAGGGCCCCAGCACGGACATGGCGCTCTACGGTCGGCTCAAAGCCGGGGTCGAACGTGCGGTGGAGACGATCTTCGGTGAGATCAACACCTTGATCGTGCGACCGGGGGTGATCCTGGGGCCGCGCGAAGACCTGGGGCGGCTGCCGGACTATCTGCGGCGGGCCTCCCGTGGCGGCGGGTTCGTGGTGGGGGGCGACCCGAACCAAGGGTTCCAGTACGTGGATGTGCGCGACCTCGCGGATTTCTTGCTCACCTGCTCGGAGTCCGGTCGTCCCGGCCGCTACGACGTTCTCACCCGTCCCGGCAGCTACACGTGGTCCGACTTCGCCCGGGCAGTGGCCGACAGTGCCGGCGGGCATCCGGTCTTCATCGATGATCAGTCCCTGATCGATGCCGGTGTCGAAGAGTGGCGTGGATTGCCGCTGTGGGTCCCGCAGAGCGCGCAGACCGCGGGACTGTGGCAGGTCGACGGGCAAGCGGCCTTCGACTACGGTTTTGCG